>DATLIL010001115.1:0-9424 GCA_035539475.1 Polyangiaceae bacterium | reverse complement strand
GCCGGTCGTGCTTCGGCGTGGACGTCGCGGTGGGTTTGCCGCCGCAGGTTATTGCCAGTACGTTAGCCAGACGGAGAAAAGATACTCGTGCGTGGTTGAGCCCCGGTGGAATGGCGAACGTTGGGTCGCGACCGTCGCGATGCCTTCGTGGTGTGCCTTTCTTGACGATGACTCAGGCAACGTCGCAGCCGGATTCCTCTTGGAAGACGACGACCGCGGTCACGCGCCCGATGCGTCCGTAACCCCAGCGCAGGTCGAGGCGCTTGACCGTGTTGCGACCTTCGAAGCGGAACTCTTTGCGACGGTGTTCGCCGCCCTGCGACGTTACTACGATCGCGTCCGTCCGAAGTATGTTGAGTTCGCGAGCAGGTACCCCGACTTCATGGGAGACGTCGGCGCGAGCATGTCGAGCGATCCCGACGCGGCGACGTTTGCTAGGTTGCACCGGTTTCAGGGAATCTTCGTTCACCCAACAGTTTGGAACGGCATCGCCTACGTTGGATTCAGTTTCAGTGCGACGTGGGAGCCCGAACACGGAGTTGGTGTGATGGTGCACGATCGTCGCGTCGTCGAGGTCGGGAACGCGGACACCGCCTTCACGAGCTGGATCGCAGAAGGTGCCAAACACGCGTCGAGCAGCGCGCCGGGAGAACCACCAGATCGAGACGCGAGCACCGAATGACACTTGCCATAGATTTCATGAATGCTTCGATCAGCCGAGGATTGACGGACAGGCTAGTCTAACCTGGAGACAGTGAGCGCCATGCGGTTCCGAGTACACAGGGGATGGTTCATCCTGGCCATCGTCATTCCAATCGTCTCCTGGTCCGCGTGGCTCGCTTGGGGCAAATTCCGGATCGAAAACCCTGGGCCGTTTTTCCTCGGCACAGTGGGCTTCGCGATAGTGCTCGCCTGGCTTGCCTCGCTGACTCAGGTCGTTGACATCTCGACGAACGGGCTCGTCCTCAATCACGTCAACAAGGTCATCTGGTCTGACGTTGTCGCTGCGGAGCGGAAACGCTTTCTCGGGCTTGCCTACCTCAAGCTTCAGTTGCGCTCGGGCCGATCCTGGTGGCTTCCCCTGTTCTTTCGAGGACAGACCGACATGCGCGCCGCGCTCCTGCAGCTTGCACCCGATGGTCATGCGGTGCGCGCGTGTCTCGCACCTTGGGCAGCGGACACATCACATGGGTGACGACGCGGAGAGTCTTGTCATGAAGAGTGTTGCGGTCAGCCAGATCTACATCGAGCCAGGAGTTGGCTTTCCGTTCTCTCATCAGATGCAGCAGTGGCTGTCAGCGGAGCTCACCTCCCTCGCTCGAGACAGCGAACTGAGAGGCCGAAGCGCAGATCTCACCGAGCACCTCGTCGCGGATTCGAGCATGGTGGCGGGGGCCTGGACGCTACACCCCTGATGGCACTGATGGAACGGTTCGTTTCGGGAGAGTCGATCGAATGCAACGGTGGGACTGGCTTGGCAACAAACTGATCGCGCTACTCGTGTTCGTCGGGTGCGGCACGACGCCGCGCGCCGCTCGCGTGTCGACGGTCGTGTCAGCGCCTGTCGTGACCACCGATGAAGTCGCACCAGGCCAGCGGGTGCGATACTGCAGCGCAAGTTATGACGAGTTGTCCGTCCCCAGGTGTGTTGGCGAGCTGACAGCGCATCAAGCCAGTCGCCGCTTCCGACTGACACGCCTGGTGGAGACGGAGGGGCGGGTCGTGCGTATCGACCGGATCAACAGCAACCTGCAGTTCGCGGAGGACACGCCGACCGTCACGGCGACGGAGCTGGTGTACGACGGTGCTCGCGTCGTGGAGTTGGTGGGGCTCGATCGCAACAACGTCGTGCGAACGCGCAAGCGGCTCGTGCCAGGCGGCATACGTTGGTTCGATTCGGTTGGGCGGCCCCTTCCTGACGACGAGAGCCGCGTCAGTGGTGCCGAGCAACAGTTAGACGAGCTCGGTCGGGTGATTGAACTGCGTTACCTCGATGCCGAGGGTGAACCTGCAACGCGCACCGACGGAATCAGTACCGTGCGGTACAAGTATGGCTCCGTCGGACTGGCCGAGGACGAGAGCTACTTTACGCACGATGGTTCTCCCCAGACGAACGACAAGGGCGTGCACCGCGTAGCGCGCACGTACAGCGCCGACGGGCTCGAGCTCGAGACCCGCTTTCTGGACGCCACCGGCTTGCCGGCACCGCGGAAAGACGGCGTGCAACGCACCGTCAACACCTTCGACGAGAAAGGCAACTCGATCGAGTCACAGGATTTCGACGCAGCTGGGAACCTACATGAAGGCGACGAGCGCACCGCGACCTGCCGAGTCAAACACGACGAGCTCGGTCGTACCGTGGAGCTCAGCTTCTTCAGTCGCAACGGTGTTCCGGCGATGAGCTCGTATGGTTACATCACGCGTCGCACGACCTGGAACGACAAGGGCCTGGCGACGTCGTGGAGCTTCTTCGACGGAGAGGGAAACCCTTCACGAGTGAACGCCACTGATCACTCGATCCAGCGCAGGGTGTTGGACTCGCGCGATCGCACGATCCGAAAGGCGTGGTTCAATCCCGACGGCACGCCCAACGTCAGGAACGGCGCTGCGGTCGAGCTCTATTTCTACAACGATCGTGACAACCTGGTCCTGCGCCACTCACTCACGGAGACGGGAGCGCCCACCAAGGCGGAGGACGGCCATTACTCGATTCTGCGCCAAACGTTCGACGTCGATCGCATCCTGCGCAAAGAGTACCTCGACGAAAACGGCCAGCTCTTCGCCATCAACGGTTCGGCAGGAGTCGCCTACGTCTACGATTCATTGGGCACGAAGACGAAGGTGCGTCTCGACGGTGAAGGTCACCCTGTGAGCAACAAGCCCGTGTCCGGCCAGTGAGTGTTTCGCGCTAGCGCTGTTCCACACTCAGATCCCCCACGGCACGTTGATGGCGTGGAGGCCGAGATGGGTGGCGAGGGTCCCGTCGCTGGCGAGCTTGGCGCTGACTTCCTGGCTGGCAGCCTGGCACGCGTCGCGTGAGAGAAACCAGCGTTCGGCCTGGGTGGGATCGTAGGCGACGGCTTGCTCGGGCAGCTCTCTACCGAGGACGAGGAGCTCCTTCGAGTCGGCGCGCACGATCTGGTAGTGGAGCTCGCAGTCGCACTTCAGGGCGACCTTGCCGTCGAGCTCGAGGGTCTTGAAGTGGAGCGCCGCGGGCTTGCCTTCGGCTGCGGGCGTGTACTCCAGCGGGTACGAGGCAACACTGCGAGAGTCCGCGTCTTCGACCCGCTCGGTGCGCGTGAGGCGCCCCGCACGCTGTGCGAAGCGTGTGAGCTTCCATTCGTCGCAGCGCACGCCCTTTTCGCTGTCGATCAGCCAGTAGAACGAGCGGCCTGGAGTCATGAGTCCGCGCACGACATCGTCTGCGGGGGGAGCGAGCGGCTCGTAGCCTGCGGGAGCGCGGTCGACCCGGATTGGCGTGTCGGGCCAGTCCTGACCGTTCCACATCAGATCCGCGCCACGGCGGAAAGCGGCGTGAGCCGGACATTGTCGGGCCTCGACGCTGCTCGCGAAGGCGTGGGGCGAGATGCGGTCGAGGTTCGCGCCGATCATTTCGACGCCGGCGGCGTATTGCGACAGGACGCTCTCGTTCTGCGAGATCCAGACGTCGCGGCAGGGGAGAGTGGACCACTCCGCGGTGTCTCGTGAGCCGGAGAGCCACCCGCTGAACGAGCCCTGGAACAACACCGAGCGGAAGCGCGCGGGCTTGTACGCCATGGGCTGACGCTGCGTCGTGCCGAGCGAGTCGCTGCGCGCGTAGGCGACGATGGGGCGCGAAGCGTTCTTGAACGGCAAGTTGCCGACACGGACACGCTCGGCGCGCCCCGGCACGACGCTGACGAACGCTCCGGGATGGAGCTTGCCGAGGATTGCGCCTGTCGGCTTGTCGAGCGCGAGCTCCCCCGCTTGCTGCACGTACAGCATGAGGCCGGCGCCTTCGCCCGGCTCTTCGAGCAGCTTCCTGGGCAGAAAACCTTCGAGCGACGGCTTTCCCTCCAGCGAGCGCACGCGCCCGTTCTCGAGGAGCTCGATCAGGCGGGGTGAGGTGACACTGAAGCCGGGTGGCCCGTTGGGTGTCTGGAGCAGAACCACGTTCCAGAGCCAGTAGCGAGGCGCCGGCTCGTTGGTCGCCGCGGGCGCGGACTCACCGCTGCCGACATTGCGCTCGCAACCGAACATGAGAATGAGCACGAGCGAGCAGAATCGGCGTACGAAGAAGGAGGGCGCCATCGCGGCGTCGTGCATCGTACACCCGACGCCGGTGTGATCGCGCCGAGCTGAAATAACCTGCGGTAGACGCTCAGGCGCACCTACTGCCGCCCTCACCTGCTCCGCTGCAATCGCCGCGCTTTGCTCCGGCGGAGCCTCGGCACGACAAAAAGGATCGCACCAGGACCCATTAACCAAATGGGAGGAGGCGGCGCGGGCCTCCTCATGTCCCCGGACTCTACGGCATGGAGCACCTGCTGCGCCCTGACGAACCCTCTGCCTTCACTTCGTGCGAGGGTGCGAGGAGCGCGCCTTGAGTGATCTGGCTGAACCAGTTGCCGATGCTCCGCGCTTCGACGTGCCGGGCTGTACCTCGCCGCGTTTGCTCGAACGCGACGACTACGCCGCGTTGTTCGAGGCCGAGAGCAACGGACAGCGCGTTCAGGTTCTGTGTCTCGGCGACGACACCCTCGAGCAACAGGCGCTGACACAAGCCTTCGTGGAGCAGGCCGAGGCGATCGGCTCCTTGCGCCAGCCCGCGTTCCTGGGCGTGCTCGACTCGGCGACGGCGGTGGCGGAAGTCTACGTCGTCTTCGAATCCGCTGACGGCGTCCTGCTCGACGACTTGTACGCCGGCACGGCGCTGCTGCCGATCGCTGCGGCGCACCTCGGCGCGGAGCTCTGCGCCGGCCTCGAAGCGTTGCACGGCGAGTCCGTGACGCACGGCGATCTCACACCACGCGCGGTGACCATCGCGCAGGGCGAGACCGTGCGCCTTGGGCCCGCGTCGCTCGGCTGCGTCGCCCGCGGCGTGCCCGCGAAAAAGCTGTGCCGGCGCCTCGGCTACCAGGCGCCGGAGGCCCTCGCCCAGAATACGGTCCGCGTCGAAGCCAGCGCCGACGTGTACGCCGTCGGCGTGATGCTCTGGGAAGCCCTGTCCGGACGCCCGCTGCTTCGCGCTGACACGGTCGACGCCTTCGTCGGCGCTGCTCGTGCCGGTGCCGCGCCCAACCTCAAGATCGAGCGCGCCGTCCCGCCGGCGCTCAACGCCGCCGTACAGCGTGCGCTCGCTCGTGACCCGGCGGCGCGACCTTCCGCGGCCGAGCTCAGGGCCGAGCTCGCTGCGATCGCTGGCTCGGCCGGTCGCGGCGCGCTGGCAGCGGCGATCAAGAAGGCACGCCCACCTGCCACCGTCGGCAGCGCCCTACGGCTGCACGTGTGGGCCATTCCCAACCCGCCTCCCCCCGCCGAAACCCGAAGCAAGCCGGTGGTGAAGCCGTCACCGGAACCGGTCCAGGCGCAACCGAAAGCAGAGGCCCCCGCCGACGCTCCGGTTCCCTCCGTCAAAGTTCTGCCCGCGCCCATGTCGGTGACGGCTCCCGCAAAGCCAGAGCCCAGGCCACCCGAAGAAGAAGACGAGGAGACGCGCCTCTGGCAGCGCCCGCCGAAGAAGTCGCCAAAGCTCGCCGAGCCGCCAAAGCTCGCCGAGCCGCCACGCCTACCGCTGTCTTCCGCGCCGGACCTCGTCGTCGCTGTACCGCTCAGAGACTTCGTAGAAGACGACGACGAGGACGAGGTCAAGATGCCGATCCCCGTCGACACGCTGAGGTTGATCGGCCCCACCTCGCCGCCGTCCGCGCCGCCCCTGGAAGCCAGTAGCCTGTCACAGCGGGTCGTGTACCCTAGGCGCAGGACGTTGCGACCGTTGATCGTCGCGATCCTGGTGTGCGTGGCCGTGCTGTGCGCCCTGCTCGTGGTGTCCGTGTTGCCGGTCCCGAACACGGAGCACCCCTCGGGCGCCACCACCCGCTCCCAAGAATGACGCCGACTCCTCATCGAACCCAAGAAAGGCCCTCATGGCAGACGGAAATCAGAACGGTCCAGCCCAGAGCAGTTTCGTGTCCAACCTGAAGGATGGGCGCCAGCGCTTCCTGTCACACGTGATCCAGCACGCTCTGGCCTGCGGCCGCCGTTCGCCGGACGACTTCATTCGCCATTTTCCGCCGAGCGCGATCATGGAGGGGCTGAAGGATCAGGCGCAGTTGCGCGGACGGCTCCTGGTGATGGCCACCGGCGTGAAGGAGAAGATCGCCGTCAGGAAATCGGTGACCTCGGCCGGCGAGGACCTGCAAATCGCGCTGGACGAAGGCGCGACCACCGCCGAAGCCGTGCTGACGTTGTTCGAGGCGGACGACCGCGTGCGTTACCTCGACCCGCAGCGGCTATGGTCGTTCATCGTCGAGGGCGAGTTCTGGAACGTCGCGGCCAGCAAGAAGGACGACTTCGAGCGCTGCAAGGATCACCTCGCCTTCATTCTCGACCGCGCGCTCGAGGACAAGCTCTTGACCCACCGCGACGTGGTCGAAGGCGTCACCGTCGGTGAGCTGGTCATGCGCCTGCCCAAGGGCGAGCTGCACAAGATCATCGAGGGCGCCCTGGCGAACTCACACCGCAACGCGCCCTTCACCGAGAGCGATCTCCTCGGCACCATGCCGCCCGCTACACTGCTGAAGTACGTGCCGCTACCGCACCTCTGGAGCGCTGTGGTCGCGTCCAAAGTAGCCGCCGTCCACGGCTTCGTGCCCCGTGACGACGACGACGAGGCCGAAGCAGGCGACGACGAAATCGACACGGACGGCGCCGCCGCCCACAAGGTCACCGCGGCAGCAGCGAAGGACTGACGCACCCTCGAAGTTTGGGTTGGGGAACACGCTGCAGACGGCACTGCCTGTCGCGCTGCCGCGCCTCCCCGACCCAGATCCGAGCCAGAGGGCGAGGCCGTGAGCTTCCCGCGGTTCGGAGGGTCGCGGACGAACGAGACCCCAGCACGGCTGGCTCCTATCGACTGAGAACCAAGTGGTGTCACGTGGCGTTCGCGTCGAGCTGACGGGCTTGGCCGCTCAACGCGAAATGTTGTGTGCCTTCATGCGGTCGCGGAGCGTCGAGGGAGAAAGCCCGACGAGCTCCGCGGCTCCGTGAGGTCCACTCACACGGTAGGCGGTGCGCTCCAGGGCCGCGACGAGGTTTTCACGTTCGAGCCGCCGCAGCTCCGATTCCGTCATGATGCGCGGCGGCTGAGACTTCGTTGCCGGAGCAGCGATCAGCGCCAGGTCGAGTCGCAGGCTGGACCCCTGCGACAGAATGACCGCGCGTTCGATCACGTGCTCGAGCTCGCGCACGTTCCCTGGCCATTCGTAGCTCTCGAGCATCTCCAGCTGCTCTGCGGAGAGAGCCAGATCGTGACGGCGCATCTGGTCGCAACACCTGCGCAAGACGACTTCCGCCAGCGCGCCGATGTCCTCACGGCGCTCACGCAACGGCGGGATCGCGATCGGGAAGGCGTTCAGCCGGTAGTACAGGTCCGCTCGGAACTTACCGGCCTGTACCTCGACCTCGAGGTCGCGGTTGGTCGCCGCTACCACCCGGACGTTCACGGCCCTGGTGCGATCGTCGCCCACGCGTTCGAAGCAGCCGTCCTGAAGCACGCGCAGGAGCTTGGACTGCATCTCGAACGGAATTTCGCCGACCTCGTCCAGGAAGATGGTTCCACCGTCGGCGATCTCGAAGCGGCCCGCGCGGTTGCGTAGCGCCCCCGTGAACGAGCCCTTCACGTGGCCGAAGAACTCGCTCTCGAACAACTCCTTCGGGATCGACGCGCAGTTCACCTTGACCATGGGGCCGTTCGCTCGGCCGCTACGCTGGTGAATCGCGCGCGCCACGAGTTCCTTGCCCACCCCCGATTCGCCGCAAACGAGCACGGTCGCAGAGGTAGGGGCGACGGCGTCCACCAGCTGAAAGACGCCCTTCAGTCCGCTGTCCACGCCGATCGGATCGCGAGCATCCGAGTCCTGAAGCTCCTTTCTCAGGTAGTCCCGCTCTTGCTCGGCGGCCTTCTTCAATTGCTCGAGCTCCAGGAAGGCTTGCTCGCGCTGCTCTTCGGAGCGCCGGCGCACCAGGGCGTTCGTCACGACGCTTGCCAGCATGACCAGACGCTTGAGCAGCGCCTCGGAGCACTGGGTCGGAACGCTCGCCCACACGAGCTCGATCGTTCCCAGGACCTCGCCTTCCGCTTGCAGGGGCAGGAGCACCCTCGCCATCACCCTCGCGCGTTCGAGCTGGTCACGAAATTCGCCGTGCTCGAGAGGCACGTCCTTCTGCGTCAAGAGCACGTATTGCTCGCGCAGGGCAGCGTCGCCTCGCCAGTGCAGATCGGCAGGCGTGCAGCGAGGCAACGGCGCAGCGACCACCGTCGCGGGCGAGCTCCAGCACGAGAGCAAGAAGAGAGCACCCTCCCGCGCGTCGAAGCGACGGATCAGTACCTGGTCGCAGGCGTGAAACTCGGCGACGCCACGTAACCCATCGCTCAAGGCACCATCGATTTCGCTGTGGCGGCCGTTGATCAGCCGGGTCGACAGACTGCCGAGAAGCTCTTCGAACCGCAGGCGTTCCTGCAGCGCCGCTTCCGCCCGCTGCCGCGCCAGGGTGCTGGCCACGACCTCGGCGAGGAGCTTCAGACGACCGAGCAGGCCCACGGGCAAGGTTTCTGGCCGCTTGCTCCAGTTCAAGCCGATCATACCGATGGTTTCGTTCTCCACGCGCATGGGCGCGATCGCGAGAACCTCGGTCCCGTCTTCCGCCATCAACTCGCGCACGCGCGCCGCTGTGTCGGGGAGCTCGCTGCGCACCAGAATGACGCACTCTCCGCGCAGCACCTGGGGCTTCGGCCAGCCGACGTTCTCGATGTCGAGCACGGTCGCTGGCTCGCCCAGCCGCGCTGCCGGCGCGCGCCACTTTTGCCTGATCACGAGCTTTTGATCCGCCGGGCTCAGTGTGCGCACGACGACCTGCTCGCAGTCGTGCAGCTTGCCTACCGTCTCGAGCACGTGCGTCAACGCCTGCTCCAGCTGATCCGAGCTCGCGTGCGTCAGCTTGGTCGAGAGCGCGGTCAAACTTTCCTCGAAGTTCCGCCGCTCGCGCGCCTCTTGCTCCGCCGAGTGCTTGGCGTCGCGCGCTCGCTTTTCTTGTAGCGCCCGATGGACCGCCGGCCCCAGGCGCGACAGGCGATTTTTCAGGAGATAGTCGGCAGCGCCCAGGTGCATGCATTGCACCGCCTGCTCCTCGCCCACGCTACCGGTCAAAACGATCAGCGGAATGT
>DATLIL010001114.1:0-6034 GCA_035539475.1 Polyangiaceae bacterium | reverse complement strand
GGTCAAGAGCGCGCCGAGATCGGTGGCACCGCCGCGCTCCACGGCGGCGAGCCCTGCCAGCCAGGCCTTGCGCTTCTCGCCATCGACGACGCCGAGCTCACCGCTGCCGTCGGCCACGGGCCGGAGCATGGCGTCGCCGGCCCACAGCGCCGCGCGATCTTCAGGCCCGAGGTGCGCCAACAGAGAGGCCGCCATGCTGCGCGCGATGGCGAGCGCGCCCGGCTCGGTCGCCGCTGACGTATCGATCACGAGCGCCAGGTCGAGGCCCGCGGGCGACTCCACCGGCGCGCTGACAGCACGCAGGGGAACGGCGAGGTAGTCGGCTTCTTCACGCGCGACGCGCTTGACGAAATCGTCGTCGCTGCCCTGGGGCACGTCGGCGGCGTCGAAGCGGTGCGGCGCGCGGTAAGCCACCGGATTGCTCTGGCCGCCGTCGAAGAGCTCGACCGCCAGGTCGGCGCGCGGCACGAAGTCGAACGCCTTGACCACGAGCTTGTTGCCGTCGCGCTTACCGCCCATGCCGGAGCGCACGACCTGCGCGGCGGCCTTGGACAGGTCGAAGGTGACCGTCAGCTCCTCGATACGCGGCAACGAGCCGCGCGCACCCTCTGCCGCCATGGGGTAGACGTAGAGGCGCCGCTCGCCGCGCGAGCCATTACGCGTGAGCCACTCGGCGTAGCGGGTCACGACTCGTCGCGTTGCGCCGCCCTGAATCGGGTAGAGGCGGGCGTTGTAGACGCCCTGGCCAGCCCACTGCAGAAGGGCCGGATCTTCCTGCGAGCCCGCGTAGACGTTGCTCTCGTACTGCTGCACCGCAGCGGCGCTCTCCTTGATCCGACCCCAGACGAGCTCACCCTTGCGATCGACACCGAAGCGGTGGAGCACCGCGCGGGGCGGCGTGCGGAAGCTGAAAAGACCTTCGACCGTCGTGGCGGTCGGATTGACGAACGTCTCGTCGACCTCCGTGATGGCGAAGTCGTTCTCGATCGTCACGCGCACGTCGAGGCGCTGCACGACCAGCGAGAAGCGTGGCTTACCCTTGTCGCCAGGCGCACGTGCTCCGACCGTACCGATGCCGAACGGCGCCGGGTCGGCGGCGGGATCGGCGGTGGCGAGCCCGCCGGTCCAGTCTTCCCACGACACCACCGGCGCGCGCGACGACTTGCCGTCGGCGTGCAGCGTCAAGAGCTCACCCGCAGCAGCGCGACCAGCGTCGCCCGCGCGCGCCGAGCCGCGCAGCACGTAGACGCTGACCAGGCCCTTGGCCGTGACGTCGACGCTGGCGCGCGCCTCGGACAGCTCGAGCTTGCCGCGCGGAGTGACGAGCTCCGCCGGAGCGCCGAGCTCGGTATCGACGAAGGCCTTGCCCTCGCTGAGCTCGACGTTGCCCGCCTGCACCATGAGCTTGGCGGGCCCGGCGACGAGCCAGGTGGCGCCGCCGTCGCGACGCATCCAGGTCAGACCTCCCGCCGGCACCACGACCGACTCGCCGTCCAGCACGCGCTCGCGCGGATAGGCTCGGCGCTGCTTTTCGCCGGGCGGGGTGACCAGCACGGCGCCCTTCACGGTGCGGAGCTCGGCCAGGGTTTCGCTGCGTGCCTTTTCTACCTGCGGATCCTGACGGCGGCAGGAGCAGAGCAGTGTGAGCACGACCAGAACGACGAGCGTGAACGTCCTCTGCATCATGGGATTGACCGCGGATCTGTCCGACAGTTCCGCACCCTTCCGGGAAAGAGTTACACCGCCTAGACGCGGACTGGGGGCCAAAGTTCTAACGGCCCTCGTTTTCGCCGGCAGGGCGCGGTGTTGGCAAAGGACGACTGCCCTATCGGGTCGAATCGGGTCCAAGCCGGACTCTTGGCCTTTCGTCGTGCTGTCGTCTGCCAGCTCGCCTATGGTCTCGGGTCATGAGGCACACATTGTCACACGCGCTCGGCGCGAGCGCGGTTCTGCTGACGACTGCGCTCGGCTGCTCGAACGAAGAAGCGCCCAAGGCGTGGAACTCACTCTCGACCTGTCTGGCGGGCAGCGCCGCGCAGGCGCAGCTGCCGCAGCGGATCAAACAACTGCGTCTGATCCAGCTCGCGAACTCCGACGTGAACCCGGCCAAGGACGCCTGGCCTGCCCGCTGCTCGACCTACGCCAACGAGCTCTACGCGGCCATCCCCGGCTCCGGCGAGACGACCATGCTCAAGCGCAAGCTGCGCGAGCGCTTCAACTGTGCCGACGACAAGCAGACCTGCGCCATCGTCAATAATGAGGCGCTGATCTCCACCAGCACCGAGCTCTGGGAAGCGGCGCAGGGTGCGGGCCTGAGCGCTCAGCCGGCGTCCGGTGTCACGGCTCCCGCGGCTCCCGGCGAACCGGCGGTCAACGCGGAGAGCTGGAAGAGTCTCGGCGCCGAGCCGCAAGGGATCATCGGGCCGCGCCAGAAAGCCGACGGCGGAGCCCTCGTGCTACTCAGGCCGAACAGCGAGAAGGGCCGGCCCACGCTGTGCGAGTTCGCGCCAGGATTCGCTACCGTGAAGTGCACGCCCGCGAGCACGGAGATGCCGGAGGTGCCGTTGCGGACCGTCGAGTTCGCGCGCTCGTCGAGCGCTGTGCAGGTGGCCGCACTGACCGAGACCGGCCTGGTCGCTTACGATCTGGCGAGCGGCGCGAAGTCGGAGGTGCGCGGCAGCGGGCAGAACCTGGCGCAGGACGGCGTCGCCCTGGAGGGCAGCGGCACGGACGACCTCATGGCCGTCGTGATGAAGGGCGGCAAGATGAGCAAGGAGCTCAAGCTGCCGACCAAGATGCCGCGCAACAAACCGGTGCTCGCGGGCGATCTCGTGGTCTGGCTGGAGCAGCTCGAAAATGGGACCGAGCTCGTTGCCAAGACCGCGTCCGCCGCCGGCCTGAAGGATGCCGTGTCGCTCAAGGGGGCGTTCAACGGACCGTTCCACACCTGTGAGAGCGAAGGTCGCCTGGCGATCGCCACCTGGGAGCGCCCCGCCAGCATGCCGGCCGGCAAACCCACTGCCGGTGAGGGCAAGACACAGTTCGCGATCGCTCAGCGCCAGAACGGTGAGTGGACCAAGGTCGCAGAGCTGACGCTGCCGTTCGAGCGACTCGCCGAGTCGGAACTCTACTGCAGCAAGGCCGGCGCCAGCATGGCCTACGCCGCGCGCGTGGACGGCGCGCTGCAGATCATGCGCGTCGATTGCAGCGGCGATGCTTGCAAGCAAAGCAGCGTGAAACTCCCGAACGTCGACAGCAAATGGTGGTGGGCGGTCGCTCCCATGGGCGACAAGACGTTCATCATGTGGCGCGGCCTCCTGGGCGAAACGAGGCTGCGCGTCGCGCCGCTCGCCGAGCTCGACAAGCAGAAGGACGTCTTGGTCTTCGATACGCCCGACTTCGGCGGCCCGAGCGCGCCGGACGTCGCCTCGCTCATCGCCGAGAGCGGGGCGCTGTTCGTGTTCAAGAACGAGCGCCCCGTTGCGCTCGGCGTGGCGCCGAGCGGTGCGGTCAAGGTCGTCACGGCTCAGTGAGCGTTCTGCAGCAACCGCGCGATCTGTTCCGGGTCGAGCGGCTTGACCACGTGCTCGTCGAAGCCAGCGTCGCGGGCGGCCTTCTGGTCGGCGGCTTGCCCGTAGCCGGTCAGCGCGACCAGGCGCAGCCCGGCATTCGCGTCCTCGGCGCGCAGGCGTCGCGCGATCTCGAAGCCGTCGATGCACGGCAGCCCGATGTCCACGATTGCGGTGTCGGGCCGCTTGCTCCGGATCAGAGCGAGGCCGTTCTCGCCGTCGGACGCGGCGAACACCTCGTAGCCCGCCGTCTCGAGCAGGAGCTGCAGCATCTCGCGGCTGTCCTCGTTGTCCTCGATCAGCACGACGCGTCTGCCGCGCAGCAAGCTCGCCGGCGGTTTCGGCTCGGACTTGGCGCACGCCTCGAGGTCGGGCAGCGGTAACCGCACGCTGAAAACACTGCCGTGTCCGAGCCCGTCACTGTGGGCCGTGACGGTGCCGCCGTGCATCTCGACCAGTGAACGCACCACCGCCAGGCCGACCCCGATGCCGCCGCCGGTACGGTCGAGCGTGGTGGCTCCTTGCACGAAGGGATCGAAGATGGTGCGCATCACCTCGGGCGCAATGCCGATCCCGTCATCGCTCACGGTCAAGAGGGCGTCGCTGGGCCCCTTGCGCAAGCGCACGATCACGGAGCGTCCTGCCAGGTTGTACTTGCAGGCGTTGTCGAGCAGGTTGACGACGACTTGCTGCAGCCGGGCCGCGTCCACGTCGAGCAGCACCGGCTCCTCGTCGAGCTCGACGCGCAGCGTGAGCTGCCGCGCGGCAACGCGCTCCTGGCTGACGGCCACCGCGTCGCGAACGACGCTGCGCGCGTCCATGATCTGGCGCCTGAGCTCGATCTTGTTCTGGGTGATCCGGCTCACCTCCAGCAAATCCTCGAGCAGACGCGCCATCTGACGCGTCTGACGTTCGATCACCTGCAGTGCGGCTTCGGAGGAGCCCTGCTCGGTGTTGCGCTGCCCCATGACCACCGCCGCGTTCACGATCGCGGCCAGCGGATTCCTGAGCTCGTGCGAGAGGGTGGCCAGGAACTCGTCGCGACGCCGAACCGCGAGACGGATTTCCTGCTCGGCCCGCTTGCGTTCGGTCACGTCGCGCGCCACACCCATCACGCCCACGAGGTTGCCTTCCGCGTCGCGCAGCGGCTGCCGCGTGCTCACGAACCACGGCCCGCTCTCTCCGCCGAGCTGCTCCTCGCGGTGCGTCTGGACCTCCCCTGCGAGCACGTCCTGGTCGACGAGCTCGAAGGCCAGCGACTGCGCCTCCGGCCGGAGGTCGGCCGCGGACTTGCCAGCTGCGAGGGCGGGCTCGGCCAGACCCAGGCGCTTGGCCATGGCATTGTTGACGCGCACGAAGCGACCGCTGGCGTCCTTGAAGTAGATCAGGTCGGGCACGCTCTCCATCAAGCTGTTGAGCAGGTAACGCTCGCGGAAGACCGCGTCCTCCGCCTGCTTCAGGCCGTCGATGTCGACCAGCGTGAGGACCACCCCGTCCACGCTGCCGCGCGCGCGGTAGGGCAGAATGCGCAAAAACTGCCAGCCGCCGGCGCGATCACGCAGCTCACACTCGAGCGGTTCGTGGCTCTGCAGCACCCGCTCGAGCTCTCGCATCAGACCCGGGTGCTGCAGGTTGTTGCTGAAGGCGGCGATCGGCCGACCGATGTCGCGCGGCAGGAGGTTGAAGGCCTCGGCCACCCGCGGCGTGAATTTGCGGATGCAGAGCTCACGATCGAGGAAGATCGTCCCCACCTCGATGCTGGCCAGGAGGTTATCCATGTCGTTGGTAACCTGCGTCAGCTCCGCGATCTTCTTCTGATACTCGGAGTTTACCGTGTAGAGCTCCTCGTTCACGCTCTGGAGCTCCTCGTTGGTGCTCTGCAGCTCCTCGTTCGCGGCCACGAGCTCTTCGTTGGCCGCTTGTAGCTCCTCGTTGCTCGTCTCGAGCTCCTCGATCGTGGCCTGCAGGTTCTCCTTGGTGCGGCGCAGCTCGGACTCCAGCGAGCCGAGCTGGTCGCGCGAAACCTGACTCAGATCCATCTCCGATTCGGGCAGCGCGACGCTCGCCGGCTGGTCGAGCTGCTCGATCGAGACGAGCAGATGCTCGAGCGGAGCGCCGGGCATGACCACCGGCTTGACGGTCAGCTGGTGCAGCCTCTCTTCGCCTCCGATGCTGAGCCGCAGGCCCTTGTACGAGACGGTGGTGCCTTCCTTGAGCGCGCGCTGCAGCGCACCCGCCACGGCCACCTTGAGATCCGGCGCCAGCACGTCGAAGACGTCGAGCGACGGCCGCCCATCGCGCATGCGCAGGTAGCGGCTAGCCCCGGCGAAGGCGTGAACGAGCTCGCGGCGCTCGTTGACGAGCAGGCTGGGCGGCAGATGCTCGTCGAGCAGCGCGTCGTAGACTCCGATCACCTGGCCCAGAGAGTAGCTGGCTGCGGTGTTGCCATCGGGGCCGTGCAGGCG
>DATLIL010001113.1:0-2935 GCA_035539475.1 Polyangiaceae bacterium | reverse complement strand
CGTCATGCGCTGGTGTCCGGCGCGGAGCGCCTGCAAGCTCTGGGGCTCGAGCCTGGCGAGGTGAGTCGCCATGCCCGCCAGGGCTGCGTCGAAGCTGGCGAGGAACGAGCGCGAGAGCCTCGAGCGCTGCTCGATGCGCTCGCTGATGAGGCTCGTGCGCCGCTCCAGCGAGCGCTGCAGGCGGCGAAAAGTCAGCCAGAACGTGAAACCGAAGGCCTGCGTCAGTGTGAGCGCGATGCCCACGTTGACGAACAGCGCGAAGTCGCGCGGCCCCAGCGCCGGATGGGTCAGCTTGAAGGCGGCCAGCACGCCGATCGCCGCCAGGAAGGCCACGCTGCCGGCCCCGCCCCCCGCCAGTGAGTAGGCGACGAGCACGAAGGTCGGCAGCAGCATCAACGTCGGCGGAAAGCCAGCCGGCGCTTCCCCGAAGGCGAGGACGACGAGCGCCGCGAGCCAGCTCGCGAGGGCCACTCCGGCGAGCTGCTTGCCATGCTTGGGCGCGCGCCCGATGAGCCACGCCGTCAGCAATACGATCGCCGCGGCGGCGCTCGAGAGCAGAGGACCGCGTCCAGCGACCGCAGCGAACGCAGTAGCCGACCATAGCCCAGCCGCGGCCCACAGCAGACCACGCCGGAGGTAAACCCGTGCAATAACCTCCAGATCCTCACTTTAAGTAGTTTCGGCGGCCGACGGTAGCGGGCGATCGAACACGGAATCTCGAAAGCGCGAGGCGTATTTCTGCCGAGAATAGTCGGGCTCGCCGACACATTAGCATTGACTAATCAATTAGCCATTGCTAATGACTTGGAATGCTCGATCTTGCGCCCCTCAATACGGTCATGCGCGCGCTCGCCGATCCGACCCGACGAGCGGTGTACGAGCGCATCGTCGGTGTCGAAGAGATCACCGTCGCCGAGCTGACCCGCGGCAGCGGCGTCACGCAGGGAGCCGTATCGCAGCACCTCAAATCGCTGAAGAACGCAGGGCTCGTCGCGGAGCGGCCCGAAGGTCGCAATGTCTACTACCGCGCCGAACCTAGCGGACTCGCGCCGCTCGTCGACTGGATGAGCCACTACGGCGTGTTCTGGCGCAAACGCTTCGCCAACCTGCGCGCCTTGATGAAGGAGATCGACCCGTGACCCAGGAGATCGTCGTCGACGAAGTGTTTCCGCACCCCCCGGAAAAGCTCTGGCAGGCATTGACCGACGGTGAATTGATGGCGCGCTGGATGATGCCGCCGTCCGGCTTCGAGCCCGTCGTCGGTAAGCATTTCACCTTCAAGACCACGCCGGCGGGCGAGTGGGACGGCGTGATTCATTGCCAGGTGCTGGAGGTGGTGCAGAACGAGCGCTTCGCCTACGCCTGGAAGGGAGGACACGAAAGTAACGTCGGTTACGGCTCGCGCCTCGAAACGGTCGTCACCTGGACGTTGACGAAGGTCTCGGGCGGCACACGTTTGCGGCTGGTTCATTCCGGCTTCGTGCTGCCGAAGAACGAGAGCGCCTACAGGAACATGAGCGACGGCTGGAACAAGATCGTGCACCGCCTCGACGCCACCGTCGGCGAAAGGAAAGGCCATGAGTGAAGCCTACACAGGCGGCTGCGCGTGCGGCGCGGTGCGCTACGAGATCACGGACGAACCACTGGCGATGAACGATTGCCAGTGCCGTCACTGCCAGCAGCGTAGCGGCACCGGACACGGTTCTTATCTGACGTTCCCGGACAAGGCGCGCGTGCGCATCGAAGGCCAAACCGCGTTCTGGAACGTGGCCGCCGACAGCGGCAACATCAAGACGCACGCGTTCTGCCCTCGCTGCGGTGCGCCGGTCTTTCTCACGTTCTCGGCGATGCCGAGGCTTTTCACCATCCACGCTGCGAGCCTGGACGACCCGAGCCGCTACGTGCCAAGCCTGGTGACCTACGCGATCCGTGGCCATGCGTGGGACCACCTGGATCCGGCTCTGGCGAAGTTCGAAAAGATGCCGCCGATGTAGCTTCGATTCCGGAGATCGCTGTCACACCGAGCCCGGCGCCGCGTTTCATATCCATGCAACGAGTAGCCGATTTTTCCGGGACCTATCGCCTCGTCGTCTCCGACGAGCACCTCGCCTTCATCGAGCGGAGCTTCGTCGAGCCCGCTCCGGCTGGTGAGCGCGAGGCCGTTCGGGCCGAGGCGCTACGCGAGGCCGCGGACGCGGAGATCGAGATCGAGGCGGACGGGACGTTCGTCTCGCGCTCGCAAGGACAGGAGTTCTATCGGACGTCGCTTGCTGCGGAGCTGAGCGCCGACGGCGAGGTCTCTTTCCAGAAACCCGATGGACAGCTCGTGACGCTCCGCTTCCTCGGCCGCGAGACGGTGCTGGCGCTTCAGGACGGCAAACCGCCGTCGACCTTCCAGCGCCGATAGCTCCGAACACTTCGTCGGGCAACGGGCCGATTGAAACCGTCATGCGTGTCGAACGTGCGGCGAATCAGCGAAGCGACGCTCGTGCAGCAGCTATAACAGTGTACGGCCCGATGGCGCACCGCCTTCCCAATGATTCGAGCGCGCTCACGCTGGTGCTCGCCAGCGTTTCTGCAGTCTTCGGCTGCCTCGGTCCGCGAGCTCCCGACTGTACGAACTCCGAAGTTCCGTACACCTTCGAGCTGCCGGCAGCGGTGACTGCCAGCGCGACGCTGCTCGAGGCAGAGGCGGCCCGCACGACCGGTAGTGTGTCCAGGTTTTCCACGGCGTTGCACACGCCCGGTGCAGAAGCATCGGGACGCCGTCACGTCTCGCTGGCCCCCGGCCAGAGTGTGACCTGGGAGTCGCCGGTCTCCGCCAACGGTCTGGTCGTCCGCTACTCGTATCCAGACACTGCCGACGGCAGCGGGCAGGACGGCGCTCTGGAGGTTGACGTCAACGGTGCTCGTGCGGCCACGCTGGCTCTGACTT
>DATLIL010001112.1:0-4013 GCA_035539475.1 Polyangiaceae bacterium | reverse complement strand
CCGCCGTGGCGCGGCCGAGCGCCGGCCCGAGCTTCGACAGCGCGTCCACGCGTTCGGCGCTGGTGTAACCCTTGGGTCTCAGCCCGGCGAGGAGCGTGCGCACGTCGACGCGATCTTCGGGTAGCGGCAGCGCCTCGCCGCCGTTGTCCACCCTGCCGGTGCTCCACACCAGCGCGGCCGCGCCGGCCGCCTTTCGCAGCTCCGGGTCCGGGCTGACCAGCGCCTGCGCGATGGCGTCGGGTGCGCCGTCTCCGTTGACGCGAGCGAGCGCGATCAGCGCGGTGGCTCGCAGCGTGGCGTCGGTGGCGTCGGCGAGCTCGGCCAGGAGCGAGGCCTCGCCGCGAGCGCCGAGCGCACCCAGTGCATGAGCGGCCGCGGCGCGCGCCAGCGGACCGGCGTCCTGCGCGCGCGCCACCTTGGTCAGATCGCGCACCGAGCGCTTGTCGCCCAGCCCGCCCAGGCCCAGCGCACCGAGCGCGCGCAGGCTGGGAGCCTCGCTCTCGAGCAGCGCCGCGAGCAGGCCGCGCGCGGCCGGTGTGCGTAGCCGCGCCGCCGAGTAAGCCGCTGCCAGCACGACCGGATCGGATTCGTCGGAGCGCACCTGGCCGTCCGGCGTCAGCCACTGGCTGAGGCGCGGCAGTGTCTTTTCGTCCTCCAGGCCGCCGAGCGCCAGCATGGCGCGTGCGCGCAGGCTCGATTCGGCGTCGCCCGTGGCGTACGCGAACAGCGCCGGCGCGGCACCGGGGTTGGCCACGTGCATGAGCAGCGTGATGGCCACCACCTGCTGCGAGTCCCGCGGATCGCTCAGGGCATCGAGCAGCGGCTTGACCGCGCGCTCACCGAGCTTGCGCAGCTGCGCGCGCGCCTCGGCGGCCTGGGCGGCGTCGGCCACTCGGGCGCGGTGCAAGAGCGGATACGTCATCGCGCCGTAGACCTCCACCAGCAGGCGGCGGTAGAGCGGGCGCTCGGGGTTGTTCAGCGCGAGCGGCAGGAGATCACGCTCCAGCGACTCGAGCGTCCCGCGGCCGAGGTTCACCTGCATGCTCAGACGCGCAGCCTTGAGCACGAGCTCCTCGTCGGGGGCCGCGCGCACGGCGCGCCGCAAGAGCTGGTCGGCGTCGTCGACCTCACCGCGTCCGAGCAAGAGCTCGGCGAGCTCGAGGTAGACCGGGAACAGGCGCTCGTTCTTGGCGATGGCTTGCCGGAACTCGGCGATGGCGCGCCCAGTGTCCTGGCGCTGGCGGTACATCTCGCCGAGCTTCTTGTGGCCGTCGGCGTCGTCGGGGCTGAGCTCCACCGCGCGTGAGGCGTAGCGGATGGCGTCGTCGTCGCGGTAGAGCTCGGAGGCGTACTCGGCCATGCGCTGGTAGTGCTCGCGGGCGCGCTTTGGATCGAGCTTGGCCAGCTGTTCGAGCACCTCGATCGCCTGCGCCAGCTTGCGCTGCAGCACCAGAGCGCGCTCCAGGCGGCCGAGCCCCTCGATGTCTCCGGGCGCGAGCTCGACCACGCGCCGGAGCACGCGCTCGGCGTCGGTGTAGCGCTGCAGGCGCACGTAGGCTTCGCCGAGCAGGCGACCAGCCTCGACATCCGGGGGCTTGCTCGAGAAGCGACGTTCGAGACCGGTAGCTCGGCCCGCGAGCTGTCCCGACAGGCCCCACAACGTGACGATGTGCTGGCGCGCTTCGCGCTGCAGCTCGCGGCCGGAGGCCGGGTCGCGCAAGAGCTGCTCCCAGATCTTGTAAGCCTCGTCGTGCAGGGTCTGGCGTTGCTCGCGCGTGGGAGCGGCGCCACCCATGCGCTCGAGCGCCAGCGCGTAGGCTTTCTTGTAGCGCGCCTGCTTGGGCTGGAGCTTGGCGGCCTCGTTCAGCGCCTCGAGCGCCTCCTTGGCCATGTCGTGCTCGAGGTAGAGCTCGCCCAGCATCAGGAGCGCCTGCGCGCGATCGGCGACCACCACGCGCAGCCGCTGCCAGGTGGCCACGGCCTTTTTCTTGTCGCCGGCCTGCCAGTAACGGGTGCCGAGCTCGACCAGGTGCTGCGGATCGCTGGCGCCTCCCTGGGCGAGCCGCGTGAGCAGCGCCAAGCTGCGGTCGCGCTCGCCGACGCGTTCGTAGAAATCGACCAGGGCAGCCAGCGTCTGCTCGTCGTCGCCGGAGCGCGCCTCGAGCCGGGTGAGCTCGGCCACGGCGCGTGCGCGTTCACCGCGCTGGATCAGCGCCTCGGCCAGCCTAAAGACGTAGTCCGGATTGCGTGGCGCAGCACGGATCAGCGCCTCGTACTCGCCCACGGCCTGATCGAGCGCGCCCTGGACCTCGAGCAGCTGCACCACCTTGAGCCGGGTGCCGATGTCGCCGGTCTCGCGGCCCAGCACCTTGCGATAGGTGGCGAGCGCCTTCTCGATGCGACCGGTCTCTTCGTAGAGCGAGGCCAGCAGCCGGAGCTCGTCGGGATCGAGCGCGCTCTCCTTTTCCAGGCGCGCAACGAGCTCGGCCAGACGATCGTCGGCGCGATAGACCTCGGCGATGGTCTGGTAAACCTCGCGGCGCACGCCGGCGGTCTGGCCCGCGACGCGCAGCGCTTTCTCGAGCTCGGCCAGGGCCTCCTTCTTCTTACCCGCGCGCGCCAGCGCCTGGCCCAGATCGCGTAGCGCAGGAGCGAGCACGCGGTGATCGCCGGCGGCCGCCTTGACCACCTCGCGGAACTCCTCCGCGGCGCGATCGTACTTGCCGCGGTTCAAGAGCTCGCGTCCGAGCTCCGCGCGCACGAAGAACGAGCCCTTGGCTCGGTTCACGAGCTCGCGGTGGTGCTTGCGGGCGCCGTCGAAGTCGTCCAGCTCGAGCGACAGCGTGACGAGCGAGCGCAGGACCATTTCCTGCTCCGCGGCGTCGGTCACGTGGGGCAACGCGGCGCGAAAGCGCTCGCGCGCCTTGTTCTTGTCGCCCTGCTGCTCGTACAGACGACCGAGCGCGAGCAGGCCGGCGGCACCCGTCGGCTTCTCCTTGATCGCGCGCTCGTACGTCTCCGCCGCGCGCTCGAGCTTGGCGTCGAGCTTGTAGATCCCGGCCAGCGCCAGGAGCGCGCTGTAGCGGGCGGTCGGGTCAGCGGAGCGTTTTTCGAGCTCGGCCACGAGTGCGTCGAGCTTGCCGTCGCGCTCGCGGTAGAGCTCCGCCAGGCGTTGCAGCGGGAAGTCCGCCCCCGGCTGCGCCAGCGCGGCGCCGAGGTAGCGGGTGATCAGCGCTTCGCTGCTGGGTCCGGTGGGCCGAGCTGCAGGCGCCGCGCCCTCCGCTGGCGGCTTGGCGGGGACGGTGGGCGGCTTGTCGCCGGGTTTACCCGCGGGCTTGCCCTTGGCGGCTGGCGCCGGCTTCTTGCCCTTCTTCTTGCTGCGCCCCTCGGGGTTGAACTGAGCCTGTGCGTTGGGGACAGAGGCGACGATGACGACGAGAGCCGTGAGCAACGCCGCTGCAAGTCTCGACCGACGCACCCAGGAAAGCGTACGACATGGGCCCGTGCCAGGCCACCGCACCCTCATGGGCCGAGCGCGCCCATGCAGCCCATGCCGCAACTGGTGGCCACGCAGCTGAAGGCGCTGAAGGCGGTCAGCGCAGCCGTGGGGTTTCCTTCGAAGCAGCCTAGCCAGCAGTCCAGGCCGGCTCCGGCGTCCTGATCGGAGACGCAGGTCTGGACAGCACAGATCGCGCCCTGCACGCACGCGGGGTCCTCGAGACACGCCTGCGCATCCGGGCACATGGTGGTGACACAGGTCAGGCATTCACCCACGCCGCCGTCGAGCGCGGGGAAGCCACCGCCAGTTCCGCCTCCGGTGTCCGAGCCGCCTTCCCCCGGCCCGTCACCCTGCCCGGCGCTGGAACCCCCACGGGACGCCTTCTCGTCGTCGTCGCTCCCCGAGCTACCCCCGCAGCCCGCGAAAGCCGCCGCCGAAACGAGCCAGCTCACGCCCGCGACCAGCCCGCATCGACGCAGGAAAGAAGTTCCTAGGAGCACGGTCCCTATTGATA
>DATLIL010001111.1:0-3869 GCA_035539475.1 Polyangiaceae bacterium | reverse complement strand
GTGGACGGACGGCGGGGACCGGCACGTCGTCGGCGCCCCCGGCCAGGCGAGCGCTGACGAGCTCCGGCTTGCGGAAGCTGGTCTCGAATTGCTCGAAGCGGAAGCCCTCGAGCGGCTGATCGAAGACCCAGCCGACGCGATCGGAGACTTCGTAGCTGCCGGCGTACGCGCCGGCGGGCGTGTAGGCGATGCTCTCTCCGTCGTCGAACGAGGCGAGTGTGGCGCGCAGCGTTGCCTTTTCGAGGTCCCAGACGCCGAGGCTGCCGTTCTCGTTCACGGTGACGACGCTCTTCTTGTCCGGCGAGAGCGAGAGCGTCTTGATGCTGCCGTCCGAGCTCTTGCCCTGCGCGGCGATCTTTCCCTCCGCGACACGGGTCAGGCCGCCGTCCGAGCTGCCGAAGAGCCAGGCCCTGCCGTCGTCGTCCAGCGCGAGCATCGATTCGGCGCTGGCGCTGAGCGTGATGCGCGCGAGCTCCTTCGCTTCCGGAAACGTGCGGATCGAGACCCAGTGCCCGTAGACGAGCGCAATGTGGCGGCCGCTCGCCGAGAATGCGAACCGGTGCACGCCCTTGAACTGTGTGCCGCCTGCGGGCGGCGGATCGCCGTCCACCTGAATGTCGTCTTTCACGATGCGCCCGCTCTTCGCATCCCAGACAATCAGGCTGTTGAACAGGCCCATGCCACTGCCCGTCGTGGCTGCGACGTAGTCGCCGCGCGGCGAGAACTGCGGCGCGATGGCGAAGAGCTCGGCGTACTTCGACAACGGAACGCGCGACTTCGTGCCCAGCCTGGTCACGGAGGTGACCTGCTTCTTGATATCGAGCTCGTCGTTGCTGGTCACCGCGAGTCCGAGGGACGGTGAGAAGGCCAGGAGCGATTTCGGGATGCAGCGATCTTCCCGCTCGTCCTTGGGCGGCCAGTGCCACCTGGCCTTCCGGGGGTCCTTCCAGTCCTTGTCGTCGGGTTCGGGGCCAGGTGCCTTCGTTCCGTTCCAGCGTTCGACGTGCCAGTCGGCGTTGCCCGAGTCGCAGCTCGTGCCGAGCTCGTCGGCCTCGGTGACGACGATGTCCGAGCCCAGGAGTGACGCCTCGCCCGAGATCTCCTCGGTGCGCGTAACGCGCCCGGTCTTCGTCGACCAGAATACGAGTCGCTCGTCGCCGGTCGCCGCGATCTCGTCGGCCCCGGTGTAGAAGGCGCCCGCAGCGCGGCGTACCTCCGTGCCGAGCTCGCTCTGCAGGCGCCCGTTGCGCGCGTCGAACACGAGCACGGAGCCGCCGACGCGCGCCACGACCAGCATGGCGCTGTCACGGGTGAAGATCGCTTTCTCGTAGCTGAGGTCGACCGAAAAGCTGCCGTGTCCGACGCGCATCCGGTCGGCCGCGCGACGCCAGCGGACCTGGCCCGACGGCAAATCGAAGACGACGAGCTCGCCGTAGCTCGCGGCGACACCCAGGCGACCGTCGGGCGAGACGGCGACGTCGGTGAGAAACTGCTTCGGCCCGGCGAGCTCGCGCGACTCGAGACCCGCCGCGGAGCGCGTCAGCAGCAGCGTCTTCGAAGGCGACGGATTGGCGAGGGAGCCGCTCGAAGACACTTGCCCGACCAGGATGGCCTCGCCGCGCGGGCCCACTGCTGGCCCCCTGGCGCGGCCGTTCTTGGCGTCGAGCGGCAACATGACCGGCTTGGAGTCGCCTCCCGTCAGCGTCCAGACGAGCAACGTTTGCCCCGAGAAGGTGGCCGCGATCGAGTCATCCGGCGCGAGGGCGATCGAGCCTGGATAGTGTTTGTCCGGCACCTCCAGCTGATGCGTCGTCTGGCCCAGAACGAGCTGCGTGAAGCCCGCGCGGTAGGTCGAGATGGGCAGTGCCTCCGAGCCCCAGGGCCGCTCGACCCAGACGACGCTGCGCGACTTCTCGGGAATGTCGGGTCGGCCGAGCATGTCGACCGCCACCGCGCCGCGATACTCGGTCCCCAGGAGCAGGCCGTCGGAGCGCCACGTGGCATTGGAGAAGTAGCCCAGGCGGGAGTCGCGGAAGGTGCGCAGGAGCATGCGGTCGCGCAAGCTCCAGATCTTCAAGCTGCGATCCTCCGAAGTGGTCGCCAGCAGCCCGTCCGCAGAGACGCCGAGACTGAGCACACGTCCGGCGTGCCGCTCCTGCAGCATCTGGCGCGGTGGCGCCGTGGCGGCGACGGCCTGCGTCGGTAGCGGCTCACACGGCGCCGGTTCAGAGTATTCCGCGACCGGCCTTGGTGATGCGACCGAGGCAGTCGGTTTCGGGCTGGGCGCTGGAGGCTGGGGTTCGGGAGGGCGCGCGGGGCCGCATGCAGCGGCAAGTAGCAACGCGGTGCTGGCTGTGGTTCGGAACGAGGTCACGAACCACACAGCCTATCTCGGCTGGCCTCAGCCTGTCGTGCCCGGCGTGAGCGCGGGCTCGGGCTTGAGCTCCTTCTTGGTGCCGAAGAGGAAAAAGACTGCGACAACCGCGATGACCATCATCGTGGCGAGGAACCAGATGCCGCCCTGGTACGAGCCGGTCGTCTCTTTGACGTAGCCGACCACGTTCGGTCCCACGAAGCCGCCGAGGTTGCCGACGGAGTTGATGAAGCCGACGCTGCCGGCCGCAGCGGTGGAGGTGAGGAAGGTCGTGGGCAGCGACCAGAAGGCGGGCTGGTAGGCCTTGATGCCGGTGCGGCCGACGATGAGCAGCGCCATGGTCAGCGCCAGCGTGCCGAGCGAGAGCGGGATCAGGGCGAGGGCCACGGCGCCCACGGCGATCGGGACGGCGGTGTGGAGGCGGCGCTCCTTGATGCGATCCGAATTCCAGCCGACGAAGAGCTGACCGGCGAGCGCGCCGAGCGGCGGCAGGATGACCAGGGCCGCGATCTTGTCGATCTTCAGCGAGTACCACTTGTCGAGGAAGCTCGGCATGAAGATCTCGGTGCCGTAGTTGGCGGTGACGACACAGAAGTAGACGAGGGCGAGGAGCAGCACCTTCGGGTGCTTGATGCCGTCGAGCAGGCCCATCTTGTGCTTGGGCGCGCTGGCCAGGCGCTCGCGCTCGATCTCGCCTTCCAGAGCGGCCTTCTCCTCGGCGGTCAGCCACTTGGCCTCGCGGGGCCAGTCGATGAGGAAGAAGAGGACCATGAAGCCGAGCACGACTGCGGGCAGGCCCCAGGCAACGAAGACCCACTGCCAGCCCTTGAGACCCATGACGGCGGCGTGAGCGACGGTCTGGCCGTTCACGACCTCGTTCATCCCGATCTCGAGCAGGCTCTTGCAGCCGAGCGGGGCGAGCACCTGAGCGACCGGGGTCGCGATCAGGAACAGGGCCAGGGCGCGGGCGCGGTCACGCTGCGGGAACCAGTGCGTGAGGAAGATGACGACGCCCGGGAAGAAGCCGGCTTCGGCCAGGCCGAGCAGGAAGCGCGCGACGTAGAACTGAGTGGGCGTCGTGACCCAGGCCGTGAGCATCGAGATGATGCCCCACGAGACCATGATGCGCGCGATCCACTTGCGGGCGCTCCACCTCTCGACGATCAGGCTGCCGGGGATCTCGAGCAGGAAGTAGCCGAGGAAGAAGAGACTCGCCCCCATGCCGATCACCTTGTCGTTGAAGGCGGGCAGGTCCTTCGTCATGGTCAGCTTCGCGAAGGCGATGTTGACCCGGTCGATGTAGGCGATGACGTAGCTCGCGAACAGCAGCGGGATCAGGCGCAGGTAAGCCTTGCGGCGCGCGCTATCGAGAGCGGACAAGGCGGCGGGCGAGTCGGTCATGGGGCAACCACGGGGCTGGGGTGCGCGACGGGTCGACCCAAAATTCTGGGCCTACTGCAATCCGTGCGCACCTGCTTCCCGTCGTGTCTGCGGC
>DATLIL010001110.1:0-6846 GCA_035539475.1 Polyangiaceae bacterium | reverse complement strand
AAGTCCGTGGCCAGCACCTTCGCTCCGAGCGTCGCCATCCGGCGCGCGAAGTCCCCGTTGCCGCAGCCGATCTCGAGTATGCGTTCGGCGGGCTGAAGCTCGAGCAGGCGTTCGACGGCCGGCTGGATCAGGCTGCGCTGCCAGGTGCGCCCGGCCGTCATCTCCGCGTCCCAGTGGGAGGCCATGCCGTCCCAGACGCGGCGACACTCTTCCGTCGAGGGCTCGTTTTCGCTCATCGCGGCCGGCACTCTACACGCGAGTGAGCCGGCCCGACGACGCTACTGCCGCAGCTGGAAGTGGTCGGCGTAAATCACGCCGTCCCAGTCGGCGGCGCCGGTGAGCGTGATGCGGAAGCCGATGGCTTCGATGTTGGTCAGGTCGCCGGTGGCGAAGCCCTGCTCGATCGGGAAGTACTTGAACTCTTTCCAGCTGCCGGGCGTGACGTCCAGGCTGCCGCTGTTCGCGATGAGGATGCCCTTGTCGGTCGACTTGAGCACCATCTCCGCCTTCAGCGTGCTGCCCCCGGGCAAAGGCGGACCATCGAGATAGATCCAGCCCAGGCTCAGACGCCCGACCGCGTTGGTGATGGGCGCGACGGTGGCGGGGAAGGCGAACAGCACCTCTCCCTTGTCGCTGGTGGCGCTGAAGTGCACGCCGAGGGTGAGGTTGGCTCGATAGCAGTACGGGTGGCACTCCTGCACGGCGGAGCCGGTGAACGCGGTGCCAAAGTCGGTGAACGAAACAGTCGTCAGCCCTGGGTCGTAACCGGGATCGCGATCCGCCGCGTAGTTCGCGGCCACGTCGAAATCGATCGCCTGCTCCTCGACGTCGCATTCGATGTAATTGGTGGTGGCGCGATCGACGCCGTCCTCGACGTCCAGGGTCAAGCAGGTGGGCTCGATGTTCGTGCCGCCGCCACTGCCAGCGGTACCGGCGCTGCCAGCGGTACCGGCGCTGCCCGCGCTGCCAGCGGTACCGGCGCTGCCCGCGCTTCCGCCCGCGCCGGCACTCCCGCTCGCGCTGCCGCCAGTGCCTGCCGTTCCCGCTGCGCCACCAGCGCTGGAACCTGCTACTCCGCCGCTGCCTGCCGTCGCTCCGCCCGCGCCGCTGGTACCGGTCGAACCGGAGGTGCCGGACGGTGCTGGGGTCGAAGGGTCGCTGCTACAGCCGTAGGCGGCCAGGGCCACGGTCAGGGAGGCAAATAGCCAGGAAGGGCGGACCATGCCCGGCTGGGTGACCGCTCCACTGCAAAAGCTTTAACTTTTCTTCAGACCGTGAGGCCAGCGAGCGGCCCGGTGCAGTTTTCAGGCGCTCCGAAGCTGGTCTGGTCCGTCATGCCGAAGGCGTGCAGGACGGAGAGCATCAGGTTGTTGTGCGGTTCGCCCTCGTACTGGAGAGAGCGCCCCGTGGCGAAGTGCCCGCCGCAGCTGCCGGCGAGGACCCAGGGAATGTTCTCGTAGGTGTGGGTCGCGCCTTCGCCGATCTCGTTGCCCCACAGCACGAGGCTGTTGTCGAGCATGGTCTTGCCGTCGGCCTCGGTCACGCCCTCGAGCAGGCCCAGGAAGTAGGCCATCTGCTCGGCGTACCAGACGTTGATCTTGACGAGCTTCTCGATCGAGGCGGCGTCGGTCAGGTGAGACAGCGCGTGGTGCTCTTCATCCACGCCGATCCACGGGAAGTACTGCCAGCTGTCGGCGTTCGACCACATGAAGCTCGACACACGCGTCACGTCGCAGGTGTGCGCGTAGAACATCATGTCCATCTGCAGCTTGCCGATCGCCGGATAGTTTTCCTTGGCCTTGTGGTCGATCGGATCGCCGATCGCCGGCACCACGCATTCGTTGCCGAGCGCCGCGAGTTGCTTCTCGATGTTGCGCACGCCGTCGAGGTGGGCCTCGAGCCTGGGTCGATCCTCGGCCGGCAGCTGGCCGTTCAGCGTGGTGAGCTCCTCCTTCACGTAGTCGAGCACGCTGCTGCGCTCCGCCACCAGGCGCTCGCGCTCGGTGTCGTCGGGCACGACGTTGGCGAACACGCGATCGAACATGGTCCAGGGGTTGTCGATCGGGTCGTTGGGCTGGTTCGAGCCGCGGTACGAGACAACGCGCAGCGGCTCCTGCCCCGAGATGGCGACACCGAACTCCAGTGATGGAAAGGCCGTGTCGTTGCTGATCACCGGAGCCAGCGCCTGATCGACGCTGATGTTGTTGGCGTAGCCGGCGGGGCCACCCGCGCCGGTGAAGCTGCCCTCGAGCAGCCAGCCGCCGGTCAGCATCGCGCCCGGGCCCTTCATGTGCGGACCACCCGGCTTGTTGTCGCCGATCGTGGAGTGCATGTGCACGCCCTTGATCACGAGCATCTTCTGCTTGAAGGCCTCGAGCGGCGCGAGCAGCGGCGGCAGCACCATGTTCGAGCCGGGCGCCGGAAAGAACTGATCGGGCACGGTGCCGTTGGGCGTGAAGAACGTGAACAGCCGCTTCTGGGGCACGGCGGCCTGGGCGCGCGCTTCCATGTGCTTCCAGATCGGCAAGGTCAGCGCCAGCGCTCCGGCGCCCATGCGCGTGAGCAGCGAGCGGCGGCTGATCGGCGTCTTCACGCCCGCGGCGCGGCGAAGGATGTTCATGGTCCCTCCAGGACGATCGGGCGGCGACTCTTGAACGCCTCCGTCTTCACGATCGAGGTGCGCAAGGTCGAGATGCGGTAATCCGTGGCCGCGAAGTCGTTCATCAGCGCCGTCATGGTGCAACCGTCGGCATCCTGTTCGAAGCGTTCCATCACGTAGCGGAAATACTGTCTGGCCACGCAGGCGCGTGCCTGCTCGCTCTGCGCGAGCCGCTCGCCGAGCTCCAGCACGCCAGTGAAGGGACCGTCGGCGTCGGTGTTGACCAGCGCGCCGCTGGCGTCGATCGGCTTGCCCTCCTCCTCGGTGCGCCACTGTCCGACGCCGTCGTAGTTCTCGAAGGCAAAGCCGATCGGGTCGATCAGCTGGTGGCAGCCGGCGCAGGACGGGTTCGCCGAGTGCTGCTCGAAGCGCTCGCGGGTGCTCACTCCGGCCTCGGGCTGCGGCGGCATGGGCACGTCCGGCGGCGGCGGCGGCAGCGGCTGGCACAGCATCTGCTCGCGCACGAACACGCCGCGGTAGATGGGGAAGCTCTCGCGCGGCTTGGAGTGCACGCTGAGCAGCGCCGGCAAGGTCAGGATACCGCCCGCTCCAGCGGCGGGGCGGCTCTGGTACCAGGGCGCGAGCTCGGCCGGTGCGAAGCCGTCGTGCGAGGCGGTGTAGAGCGCGGCGACCGTGCCGTTCTCGCCGAACAGGATCGAGTCGAAGAAGGCGGCCGCCTGCGTGTCCATCGAGCCAGCGGTGCTCGCCTGCCAGCTCGGGAAAACGGCGGCGTCCTTGACCACGTGGCTGAGATCGCCGACGCCGAACCAGGCGTAGAGGAACTCGCGGAACGAGTCGTTGGCGCGTTCGTCGCCCATCAACCGTGCTGCGGCGGCGTCGATGCCGGCGTCGGTCGAGAGCGCACCGCTCTGTGCGTCGGCCAGCAGCTGCGCGTCGGGGCCGCTGTTCCAGAACGCAAAGGCGAGACGCGCGGCGAGCTCGTGCGGCTGCAGCGGTACCGAGGTGGCGCCGGCGGCCGCGGCCTGACCGAGCTCCGGGCGAGAGAGAAAGCGCGGCGACTCGAGCAACGCTTGCACCAGGAGCTCGATGCCGCGCGCGTAGCTGTTGGCGTAGCCGACGTCGAAGATGGTGAGCAGGCGGCTGACGCCCGCATCCGTGAGCGGCGCGCGGAAGGCGAGCGGCGCGTAGGTGTTCAAGAACTGCGTGGCGCAGGCGCGAGCGCCGTCCAGCGTGTCCGAAGCGGCGCATGGCGCGAGCGTCGCGCTGTTCTCGACCACCTTGGCGGCGACCTCGGCGGCGGCCGAGGCATAGGTCTCCACGTCGAACTGGGAGACGTCCGGTTGAACGAGCCCGATGTGGCCGTGTGCGGGCACGTCGGTGAAGACCGTACTCAGGTCCACGATGTCGCCGAACACCACCCTCACGGTGTTGATGTACTGAGCGGCGGTCAGGCGCTTGAGCGGGGCAGGGCCGGGATCGTTCACCGTCGCGTCGCAGGTGAAGGCAGGCGGGAGAGCCCCTGGACCCTGTCCAGCAGTGCCATTTCCGGCGCTGCCGCCGCTGGCGCCAGGGGTATCACCCCCGGAAGTGGAGTCGTCGCTACCGCCGCCGGCGATCGTTCCGGTGCAGCCGAGCGCCGCGAATGAGCAGATCCACTGTAATATTCGGATAGAACGCAACATTCGCTCCTCGGCCGGGGCGCCACTGAGAACCGTGGGCGAGCCCGCCCGATTCGATCACCAGCGCAGCGATCCGTCGAAGCCGAGCCAGAGCAAGACGGCCACCCGCTCCGGCTCCACGGCAGCACCCAACCCCTGGACGGAAAACGTCTCCCGGCGGGCCGGAACCAGCAGCGTTGCTCCCGTACGCAGACCGAGCGCGGAGTCCCGCGCGCCGAGCGGCGCCGTGAGAAACAGCTCGAATGGCAGCGCCAGCCAGGGGCGGGTGCGCTCGAAGTCCTCGGTGTAACCCGTGGCGCTGGCGGACAGGATGCCGCCGAACACACCGCTGCAGGTGAACAAATCCAGCCCTGTGGAATCGAGCAAGCGTAGACAGGCGCGCGTGGTGACCGCGGTGAGCCCGACTTCGACGCGGCCGGGACCGAGCTCGTTCTTGCTCGACGGGATCACCAGCGTGCCGATGCTCACCCGCAACGCGCCGCTGCCGAACGCGAGTTGACCGCCGAAAAAGGGCGACCATGCGTCGATCGCGCCGTACGCCGCGCCGCCTTCCAGGCCGAGCGCGAGCTCGTAGCGGGGCGGGCGCGCTGGCGGCGGCATTGGTTCGGGAGTGACGCCAACGCGGGGCTCGATCGGCGCCGGCTCCGGGGGTGGTGGCTCGCGCGCCTCGAGTGCGCGAGTTTCCAGCATCAAAGCCAGCGTCGTGACCACCGCCTGAGCGAGCGGCTCGCAGTCAGCGTGGTTGTCGCGCAGCTTTCGGCCGGCGTGGTCCGAGTCCACACGGCGGAGCGTGGCCACGAAGCGGCCTTCGCTGCGCTCGAAGGCCACGTGGATCAGGCGGACCTGGCCGTCCGGCGGCTGATCGAGCAGGGCCTCGGTGGCGCTCTGCAGCGCTGCGGCGTCGGGGCAGCCTGCGGCGTTGTCGCTACGGTCGACCGAAAGCCAGGCCGCGTTCGACTGATCGGCGCGCGCCGTCGCCGGAACCACGAGGCAGAGCGTGCTCGCGAGCAGCACACCCAACACTTGATAATCCCTTAACATTCGCCGGCACGGGACGAGCTTGCAGCACGGACGAGATCGATCTCGACCCCAATGTCCACTATCACTAGGAGGAGTGCCTGTTCTAGAGCTTTCTCGGCCACCCGAAGCCTCAGCCGAGGCCAAGGCCGAGTTTCGCAAGATCTACGAGGCACACTTCGATCAGGTCTGGCACTCGCTGCGCCGGCTCTCCGTCGCCGAGCGCGATCTGATGGACGCGACGCAAAATGTGTTCGTCGTCGTGTTTCGAAAGTTGCACGAGTTCGAGGGCCGGGCGCAGCTGCGCACGTGGATTTTCCAGATCTGTCGGCGCGTCGCCAGCGACTACCGCCGCTCGGCTCCGGTCAGGCGCGAGGTGGTGACGGACTCCGTCGAGCTCAACGCGCGGGCCGAGCAGCTGAGCTCCGCGCCGCTCGCCGACGAGCACGCCCAGCGCGTCAGCCTGGCGCGCGCCGTGCTCGACAAGCTGCCCGAGGCGCAGCGTGAAGTGTTCATTCTTTTCGAGCTCGAGCAGCTCTCCGGCGAGGAGATCGCCGCGATGCTCGAGCTGCCGCTCGGAACCGTGCGGTCGCGCCTGAGGCTGGCGCGTGAGGCTTTCAGACGAGAGGTGGCGCTCCTGGTCGGGGAAGGGCCGGAGCAGAAGGCAGGCTGATGATGGACGATCCCAAGCGACTACTCGAGCTTTCCGGCGACGACTCAGCCGGCGCTCTCGAACGCGAGCTGCTCAGCAGCTTGAAGCCGCCGCTGGGCGCGCGCGACGCAGTCTGGCAGCGCCTGGCAGCGCCGGGAGTGCTCCTGATCGGCGCATCTGCGGCTGGTGTCACTGCCGCCGCCAAGGCTTCGGCTTCGACCGGCGCCGTGGCGGGCTCCAGCTTTTTCACGACCGCCAAGCTCGGGATCTTGCTGGCGGTGGCGGCACCGGTCGCCGCCGGTGCGATCTACGTCGCCAAGTCGTCGCCGCCGTCTCCGCAGCCGACCGCACCGGTCGCCGCCGTCGTGACGCCTGCGCCCAAGAGCGAGCCGCGCGAGGAAGTGGTCGACGTCGCGCCTCGGGCCGAGCCAGCCGAAATCGCAAAGGCGCCGAGCGCCGAACGCTCCAGCGAGCGAGAGCGGCAGAGCGCCATCAGCGAGGAGAACCGCTTGCTGCGTGAAGCGCGCGCTGCCTCGCGCGCCGGTGACGCCGCCGGCGCCCTGGCCACGCTGCGAGTGCTCGATCGTCGCTTCCCCGGCGGCGCGCTGGTGCAGGAGCGCGAGCTCTTGCGCGTGCAGGCGCTGCGCGCTCAGGGCTCCAACGCCGAAGCCGAGCAACGCGCCCGTCGCTTCTTGAGGCTGTACCCGACGAGCCCGTACGCGTCGCACATGAAGGCGTCGCTCGAAACCAAAGCCCCGTGAAACGCCTGCGCCTGCGCCACGCGCTCGTGGGCCTGGCAGCGGCGCTCCCAGCGGCGTGCGACGACGCCGACACGATCATCGCCGTCTGGGATCCGGAGATGCCCGCGCCGCCGATCG
>DATLIL010001109.1:0-5435 GCA_035539475.1 Polyangiaceae bacterium | reverse complement strand
GTCGAAGAGCGAGTGGCCGAGCTGCAAGCCAGCAAGCGCGCGCTCGTCTCGGCGCTGATGGACGACACCCAGAACCTCTCCGGCCGGCTCACGCGCAAGGACCTCGAGGCGCTGCTCGATCTCGGCAACAAGCGTTGAGCCGAACCAGGGCTTGGGCTAATCTTTGCCGCGAGGTAAGGATGGTCTTGCGGCTACTCTGCAGCTCCGCGTTGCTTGCGCTCTGGCTTCCGCTCGGCTGCTCGTCCGACGATGGTGACGATGCCACCAGCGGCGGCAGCTCCGGGAAGGGCGGCGGCGACAGTGCGGGGGGCGAGCCCTCTACTTCTGACGGCGGAGGCGGGAACGCGACGTCGCTGCCCGCGTGCGGCGAAAATGACGTAGCCGTCAGCGATTGCGACACCGCTGGCGACCTCTGTGCCAGCGCCGAGCGCTGCTGCCGCTGCGTCGACTTCCCGAGCGCTCCATCGTGCGGCAATCTCTGGGATTGCGCCCGCCCGGAGCTGAACACGGAGGATTGCCCGGAAAATCCCCCGACCGCTGGCACGGCCTGCGCCAGCATCAACCTGAGCTGCCAGTACTGCCTGGAAGATGGCCCGCACTACTTGTTCTGCGGCCGCGTGGACGTAGGATCGGACGAAGGCGAATGGAACGAAGGCGACGGACTCAGCTGCAACGAGTAGCCCTCCCGCTGCTCCTGTCGTTTTGCGCGGCCGGCTGCACCTTCGCGGTCCCGCCCGTGCCGCAGGCCGAGTTCAGGGGCGAGCCTCTGACGCCGAACGAGGAGTATCACGCCGTCGCGCACTGCTCGGAGCACATCCTGGCGCCGGCGCGTGTGCTCATCGAGGTCGCGGTCGACGCGGAGGGTGAGCCGCTGCTGGCTCGTGTCACCTCGATCGGCGGTACCGTGCGCCAGGCTTTCGTCAACTGCGCGCGCACGGAGATGCTCGCCCAGGAGTACGCCCCGCGCGGCAAGGCCGTCACCCTCGGTGCAGTGGTCGACCTGCGCGTCGGTGCCTACTCCACCGCCGGCAGCCCGACGCCGATCCCGCCCTACTACTGACTTTCGTCGACGTATTCTTCGATCGCGAAGTCGTCACCCGCGATGCGCACGGTGTGAAGCTCGGTGAAACCCTCGGTCAGACTCGGCGGTTCGAGCCGCGCCAGGGTGTTGCGTAGCGCCGCCTCCGGTATCGGCTGCGGTCGTCCGGCGTTCCGGCCCTGACACTCGTCGAGGACCGGCGAGAAATAGAAACCCTTCACCACGAAGCCAGCCGCGCGAGCGGGCTCGAGATAGCGGCGGCGCTCCTCGCGCGAGACGTTGGTGTTGTCGATCAACACGCGAGTCTTGCCTTCGACGCAAGCGGTGAAGAGCAAACCCTCGCGATGGCGCGTCTTCAGCATGTCCAGGTTGATCCGGACGTGGGTGTCGGCGAAGCGGCGCGCGAACGTGGACTTTCCCGCGCCCTGAATTCCGATCAAGATCAACACTTCCATCGACACCCATCAGTTAGCACAACTGGATGAGCTCGAAGGCCAGCGCGTCGACTCGCGCGCGATCGACGTCGGCGGGCAGGGCACTCGTGGCGGCGGCTTCGGCCATGCGCGCGCGGAGCTCGGCCGCTCGAGCGATGAGCTCGTCGTGTGAGAGGGTGCCGTCGCGGATGGCGTTGAGCTCCTCGGCGTCGGGTCGGCGCACGAGCACCCCCTGGCCCTGCAGGATCTCGAGGCCCATGCGCATCAGCCGAATCAAATGCATGGCGTGCTTGGTGTCGTAGCCAAAGCGGCGCTCGAGCGCGGCGCGTGCGGGGTTGCGCGCGGATTTGCGGCTCTGCGGCGCCGCGCGCTGGAGCTCGATCTTGTTGAGCTGGGCGGTGGCGTAGCCGAGATAGCTCTGGTGCACGCGGCGCGTGAGAAAGTGGTGACGTTCGCCGTACAGCCGGCGCCAGGCGGGCGTTTCGAGCAGCCAGTCGCGCTCGTCGGCGAAGAGGATCTCGAGCGCGTTGGGGTTGGCCGCCGCACAGAGCTTGAGAAACTTGGCGAGCTCGAAGATGACGCACTCGACGCCGGCGGCGATGCCGCCTGCGGCGGTCGGATGGGCCTGGATCCCCGGCAGCAGACGCGCGGAGAGCTCCGCGTCGAGTGGCCCATCGTACTGCTCGAAATGCTCGAACAGCGAGACCCGCAGCGAGAGCGGCGCGACGCACACGCCGCGCACGTCGACGTCCGAGCCCTCCTGCGCGGTTTGCTGCGCCTGGCTGCCTGCCAGCGTGGCAAAGATGGTCGACGCAGCGAGCTCGAACACGCTTCGACCCTACTTTCCGCTCAGACGCAGCCGGACCACGAAGTCGTCGAGCGCGGCGACCGTCGTCGGTTCCTCGGGCAGCGAGCTCTCGTCGTGGGCCCGACCGAGCTCCGCCTCGAGCCGATCGAGGTCCTTGTCGTAGAGCGCCACCTCGTCCTCGCCGAGCCGCATCTTCTCGGCGCCGTGCTGCTTGCGTTCGACCAGCGCGTCGACCTCGGACAGCCGGAAGCGCTCGTTCAAGCTGGTCAGGTTGGCGAGCACCTCTCCCGTCTGCATCAGGTGGATGCCGCTGAGCAGCACGCGGTAGGCGTAGAGCAGGTGTTTGACCGTGGGCTCGGGCTCGTGCAGCCGCTTGCGCCGGCCGCGGGCGAAACCTTGGTAGTGACGAACGGTGGGGCGCGTGACACAGCCCTTGCCGAGTGCGCAGAGCTCCTCGTGGGCCGGCGTCGTCACCACCACCAGGGGCGAAAAGAGCTGTTCCAGCACGTAGCCGTTGTGCTGGGTCATCATGCGCGCGAACTTGCGCACGTCGTGCGCGACCCAGTCGAGCTCGATCGACGTCGTGTCCTCGATGGTGATCGTCTCGCGCGGCCGCTTGAGGCCGAGCATTTCTCGCGCTGGCAGCAGATAGGCTCCGCGCAAATCGACGTCGCTGTCAGGCGAAGCAAAGCCGTACAGGTGCGCGCCGCTGATCGTCGCGAACACGGGCTCGGGGCCGCGACGTGCAACGGCGGCGAGGTGCTCGCGATCGAGCATGCTCCACACTTCGGCGATCTGCTCGCTGTTCATCGGGTTCAGCCTTCCTCGCGCGCGGTGTGCTTCAGCGAGACGAGGACGAGCACGAGGAGCTGCAGCGTGACCAGACCGAGCACCAGCGGACCGGGCATGAAGGCGATACGGGCGCCTTCGGGCAGCGTGCTCACCAGGGCGATCTTGGCCAACCAGATGAGGTAGATCATGAAGAACAACCCCAGGTAGCTCCGGCGCAATCTGACCGAGAACGCCTGTAGCAGATTGAGCGGCGGATCGGGGTTCTCGAGCGAAGCCGCCAGGCGCTCGCGCCAGCGCGGCGCGGGGCTGCCCCCGAGCACGGCAAGCAAGAAGCCCTGCTCGAGCAGGCGCACGCGCAGGCGCGCAATCTCGTAGACGCGATAACGTCTGGCTTCCATCCAGAGAAAGAGCAGGACGAGGACGAAAGGGATGCCGAACGTGAAATGGGGAACCTTGAACGCCCCGATCGCCAGCGAGGTGGTGGCGGCCGTCGTGCCCACGGCCCAGTTCGTCGTGGTGTCCAGGCGCACCCGGTAGGTGGTCATGCGCGCGAGCTCGCCGCGATAGAAGTGCACCAGACCGTTGGTGGCATCCTTTTCAGTGAGCTCCACACCCGAACGATAGCCGCCCTCGGCTCGCCTTAACACTTCTTAACACTCAGCCCCGAACGCTCTTCACGCGGGGGCCGCACGTTTGCTGGCGAGGCGGCGGTCGCCTCGAAGGAGAAAGAGCGGATGTTCGGATTCGTATTCGGTACGGCTTGTTTGGTTGGGCTAATTTTCGTGGTCGCGCGCGGGCGGCGGCGCTGGCATCGGCACGGCGGGTACGGTCGCGGCCCGATGTACGCCGTGCTCGCCCGGCTCGACGCCACGCCCGGTCAGGAGAAGGTGATCGGGCAGGCGCTGGAGGAGTTCTGGGAAACGGCGCGCAAGGGTCGCGTTGCCATGAAGAGCACGCGCGAGGCCGCCGCCCGGGCCGTGCGCGGAGAAACATTCGATGAATCGGGTTTGCGCGGCACCTTCCTCGAGCAAGATCAGACGTTGGGTGAAATCCGCCAGGCCGCGCTCGAGGCCGGTCGCAAGATCCACGAAGTCCTCGACGAACGTCAGCGCAAGACGCTGGCCGAGCTGATCGAGTCGGGGCCGGGCTACGGCTTCGCGCATCACGGCTACCACCATGGCCACGGCTACGGCTGCCGCGCTGCCTACTGCTGAGCCCCAGACCTACCAGAAAGGAGAGAACACATGAGACGAGGACTATTGATCGTGCTCCTCAGCATCGGCACCGTTGGCGGCTTCGCGGCCGGCTTTGCCAGGCTCCATCACTGCAGGCAGCACGGCTACGGCTGGCACGGCGACCGCCACGCGCAATTCGAGAATCACGTGGCCGACGTTTGCGTCCAAGCCGCGGAGCGCAAGCTGCGCGAAAAGCCCGCCCAGTGATAGAGTGAAAGCGCCATGCTGAGCGTGCTCGTGGTCGACGACGACGAACGGCTCTACGAGCTACTGAAGAGTTACTTCGAGCAGAACGGGATCGGCTCGGCGCACGCGATGGACGGGCGCCGGGCCCTCGAGCTGCTCGAGCAGGGGCCGTTCGACGCCGTGCTGCTCGACATCATGATGCCTGGGCCCGACGGCCTCAGCGTGCTGCGAAAGATCCGCGAGAAGAGCCGCGTGCCCGTGATCATGCTGACGGCCAAGGGCGACGAGACGGATCGCGTCGTCGGGCTCGAGCTCGGTGCCGACGACTACCTGACCAAGCCGTTCAGCCCACGCGAGCTCCTGGCCCGGATCAAGGCCGTGCTCAGACGCATGCAGCCGGGCTTCGAGCAAGAGCGGCTGAGCGTGGGCCCCGTGCTGCTCGAGCTCGGCTCGCGGCAAGTCACGGTGGCCGGTCGCGGCGTGGAGCTCACCGGGCTCGAGTTCGACCTGCTCGCAGCGTTGATGCGCCGTCCGGGGCAGGTGGTGCCCCGTAGCCGTCTGCTCGAGCTCGCCGGCCGCGGCGACACGCTCGTCAGCGACCGCGCTGTCGACGTCCATATCTCCCACCTGCGCCGTAAGCTCGGCGACGACCCGCCCAAGCTGATCAAGACGGTGCGCGGCGTCGGCTACGTCATGTCCCGCGAAGCGCCCTGATTATGCGACACCGATTTCGCCACGCAGGACGTCCGGGCGCCCTCTTGCGCCACGGCCGGCGCTCGCTGCAGCGGCGCATCTTCCTCTGGTTCGGCATGACCATCGTCGTCACCGGGTTCGTGATCGGCGGCGTGGTGGCGTTGCTCGGCCCCGGCGGCGATCGCTGGCGCGCGAACGTGCGCGGCGCCGAGGAGCTCGTGTCCGACGAATTCGCGGCGGTCTGGCAA
>DATLIL010001108.1:0-1675 GCA_035539475.1 Polyangiaceae bacterium | reverse complement strand
GTTGCCCTCTTTATCGTCATAGCTCGACGTGCGCAGGCCGCCCTCGATGAACAGGCGCGAGCCCTTGCTCAGGATCTTGGCGAGGCCCTCTGCGCGCTTGCCCCAGACGACGACGCTGTGCCACTCGGTCCGCTCCTGGCGAACCTTGTTGCGATCGAGATACGTCTCCGACGTGGCGAGCCGAAGCTTGAGCACGGCCTGACCTCCAGAGGTCATGCGCAGTTCAGGATCGGCGCCGAGATTACCAAGCAACATCACGCGGTTCAGGCCTTCGGCCATGGAGCCTCCTCGCTGACCTCGGAATGAAAGTGAGGCCAACGCACGGGTCAGACCTGGCCGCGCACGTGCGGGAAGTCAAGCCCGCTAGGAATTAGCCTGGCAGAGCGCCTACGCCGAGGTGACGCCGCGGAGGGGGGTGCGGCCGGAGCAGAGCTCGTCGAGCTCGGCCATCATCGACGTCACCTCGCCGCGCAGTGAAAGGAGCTCGCTGCGCAGACGGCCGGATGCGGCCTCCTCACTGGCGGCCGCGGGCTCCAGACCGGTCTCGCGCAGGCGCTTGCGCGCGCCGGCGATGGTGAAGCCATGGGTGTAGAGCAGGTCCTTGACCTTGAGCAGCTTGTCGACGTCGCGGCGCGAGTAGATGCGCTGACCCTTGCGCGACTTCTGCGGCCGGATCGAGCGGAACTCGGTTTCCCAGTAGCGCAGGACGTGCGGCTCGACGCCGACGATCTCGGCCACTTCGCCGATACGGTAGTAGAGCTTGACCGGGAGCTCGCGTTCTTCGCTCACGGTTTAGCCCTTCACGGAAGACGAATCGAGCGGCATGCTTCCGGGCTTCACGCCCGGCCCCGACTCGTGCTCGTCGTTCAACGCCAGCTTGAGCAGCTGACTGGCTTTGAAGTTGAGCACGCGCCGTTCGGTGATCGTGATCGGATCTCCCGTCTGGGGGTTGCGGCCCTGGCGCTGTCGCTTGTCTCGCAGGACGAAGTTGCCGAAGCCGGAGATCTTGATCTTCTCGCCGCGCCCCAGCGTCTCCTTCATCGTCTCGAACACGAGATCGACGAGGTCAGCTGACTCCTTCTTCGAGAAACCGCCAAGCCTGGTGTAGACGGCCTGGACGATGTCGGCTTTGGTCATCTGAAATCCTGCCTCTGTCCCGCGAAGCTCGCGCGGCGGGAGACGACCACCATACTACCGACCCATATCCAGAAGTCCATATGGAGCGGCCGGCGACCCGGGCCTCGTAGGCGGCACTCCCGTTCTTGTTTTGGAGCCCCGGCCCCAAAACGGCTCCCAATCAAGCCGCGCGCGCCATGGAAGTGGGCTCGGTCTCGACGGCAGGAGCGCTCTTTTGGGCGGCGAACTGCTCTTGAATCACCAGCGTGGCGACGTAGCCGTAGCCGCACATGAAGAGGAACGCGAACGGGGCCGCGAAATAGTGCTGGGTCTCGATCGCCGCAGCGACGCTGGCGGCGCTGACCAGAGCCAGAGCCATCTCGGCTAGCGGAAGCTTGGCGACCTGGCGGTAGCGACCGCGTGCCTCGCCGCGCTTGGGCGTGCGCACGAACTCACCAGCCATGTTGCCGAGCCCGTCGAACACGGCCGCCGACAGGTGCGCCGACAGACCGGCACCGAGCGCGATCAGCGCCGGCAGGCGCACGATGGCGCCCCAGGC
>DATLIL010001107.1:0-15107 GCA_035539475.1 Polyangiaceae bacterium | reverse complement strand
GCGACACTCCCCCTCACTGGTGGCTTCTTCCCCGATGCTCTGCTGGAGGCCCCCGCCAAACCGCTGCGCATCTATCACATGTCGGGCAGCAATGATCCCGAGTCGTTCGGCGCCAACAACGAGGCCGCCGAAAATCTCGCGAGCATGAACTACCACTACCGCTACCGCCCGGGTGAGGACGTCCACTACCCGCCGGCTGCCGCCGCCGCCGATTACCCCGACGCGTTGCGCTGGCTGTGGCGCGGATACAGCGCCGGACTCTAGCGAGCGCGTCGTCAGCCGTTGCGCTGAGTATTTCGACGCAAGCGCGAGCGCGGAGGAAAACGGCGCTGTCTTGCGACCGGCCGAACAGCGCCTAAGGTATTGGCTCCACACATGGCATCGGGCCCGCTTGCGGACGCAACTTTCGATGAGCTTCTCAGTCAGGAACGGAGTTACAGAGCGCAGCAGTCATTTCTGGAGGTACACGACCAGAGCAGCGGATTGCTTTCTCTGGAGCCACTCTCGGGGGCTCGCCAGCTCATCGGCCGCGACCCCAACCTGAAGCTCTTTCTCGACGACGCCAGCGTTTCGCGGTTGCACGCGGCCCTGGTGCGCGATCCCTACGCGCGCTGGTGGATCCACGACCTTGGCAGCACCAACGGCACGTACGTCAACGGCACGCGGGTTACTCAACGGCTGGTCAACCCGAACGATACGATCGAAATCGGCCGATTTCGCCTGATCATCCGCCTGGACGCCCGGGCCAGCGAGAGACCCACCGCTCCTCCCCTGCCGCCCAGCAGCAAGAACGGGGCGCCGGCCACGACCAGGTTTTCGTCGCCGACGCTGGATGAGCTGAACGCCGTCGTCGCGCTGGAAGCCATCGAGTCCGCGCGCTCGCTCCTGCTCTACGAGGATCGCCAGCGCCGGCTGAACGCGCTGTGCGAGCTCAGCGTCGGTGACCGCTTTCCCGGCGTGTGGGCCGCGGTGGTGCGGCTGAACCGCACCGGCCCGGCGGAGGTGATCGGCGGACCCGTGTCGCGGCACGTGGACGCCGTCAAGCACGACGGCGAGAAATTGCGTCTGCGCTCGCTGTGCGAGGAACATCGTCACCAGCTGCTCGGCAGCTCGCGGCCACAAGTGCTGCCCCTGGACGACTCGTCGGATTTCCTGATCGGCAGCCCGATCTCGACGTTCCCCGACGGCGCCGAGCTGCTCTTCGTAAAACTGCGCGAGAAGAACGACCCGGAGGAGTGGAGCACCCTGCTCTCGCTGCTGGCCGCCTCGTTCCGCTACGCCAGCGAGCTCTGGGATACGCGCGGTCAGTTCGGTCTGAACGCCGCGATCGAGCGCGAGCTCGAGATGGCGCGCCAGCTGCAAAAGAGCCTGATCCCTCGCCTGCCCGTCATGCCCGGCGTCGACCTCTGCATCGGCTACGAGCCCTCGCGCTGGGTGGGCGGAGACTACGCGGACGCGGTGCAGATGCCCGACGGACGAGTGCTGCTGACCGTGGCCGACGTCTGCGGCAAGGGTCTGCAGGCCGCGCTGGTAGCGGCGAGCCTGCACACGCTGGTGCACGTTCTGGTCGAGACGAGCAGCATCGTCACGATGGCGCGCCAGATGAACAGCTACCTGTGCAGCTACCTGCCGGAACACTCCTTCGTCACGATGGTGTTCGTGGCGGTGGACACCGAGCGCCGTGAGCTCGAGTGCGTCAACCTGGGTCATCCGCCGCCGCTGCTGGTGACGGCCTGCGGCTCGGTGCGCGGCCTGCAGTCGGGCCAGAACGTCGCCCTGGGCATGGCCGACCTGATACCGGACGCCGAGCGCTACGAGCTCGGGCCGGAGGAGATGCTGTTCCTCTACACGGACGGCCTCATGGACCCGGACTACCAGGAGCAGGACGAAACGCGCCTGCCGGGCCAGCTCGCCGCTTGCGTCCCGCTGATCGCCTCGATGACGAGCGCCCCCGTGGAGGGCATCTGCGACAAGCTGCTGCGCTGCATTGGCGCCGGACGCAGCCCGATGACCGACGACGCCGCGTTCTTGCTGGCGCGGCTGCAGGGTGGTCGGGCGCCCCAGGTAGCGCGAACGTTGTACCCGGCGGCTCCGTAGCGCGCCTAGCTCTGGATCGGCGGCCGCGGCAGCTCGTAGTCGCGGTAGTCGTTGGGATCGCCGCGCTTACCGGCCATGGCAGCCTTGGCCACGTTGTACGCCTCCCGCGCGGTCACGTAGTGGAGCTTCCAGCGCACACCGTCGTTGTAGCGAGTGGTGAGCTCGCCATGCAGAGCTCGGGCACCGCCGCCCAGCAAACACTCCGCCTGCTCCTCCGGCGCTCCCTGCGTGAACAGCTTGACGAATACCCAGTCGGGGCGGCCCTCCACGTGGATGTTCTGGCGTACCCAGCAGGCCAGCCGTGCGGCGCTGGGCGGATCCGCAGCGCTGATCGCGCCGGACTCGAGCCGTGGCCAGGCTCCGCCTTCGCGCAGCGAGAAGGCCAGCGGTCCCTGCATCAGCAGGATCCGGTCGGAAAACGACTCGCCGGTCCGCGCACGCTGCCCGACCGCCCCCGTGGGCCAGTAGATCTGGTTCACGATCTTCGGTTGCGCCGAAGGCACGCTGAAGTCCGCGTAGCACCCGGTCTCGAACAGCAGCGGCAGCTCGGCGTCCACGACGCCCGTCTTCCCGCCGGGCCGAATGAAGGCGTAGCGCGCGCGACCGTCGGCGCCCCGCGCCAGATGCCCGCGCCCGGCGTAGGTCGCCAGGTGGCGTCTGATCTCGGCGCGCAGGCTCGGCGCCGCGAAGCTTTCGTGATGGAGGCGAAGCTCCACCTCGGCCAGGCGCGCGCGCACCAGCGTCTCGAGCGCGTCGAAGAACTCAGGGCGGAATTCCTCGCCCGGAACGAAGAAGGTGTGCTGGGGTGGCCGCCCGTCCGCGTCGCGAAAGCGCGCAGCCATCGCCGGATAGTCCGTCACCCACCTCTGCACGCGCGCCAGCGCGCGGGGCATGGGTGGTGATTGAAACGCAGGCTCGTAGTGATCGCACACGGTGAAGAGCAAGTGGCGCAGCCCCGAGTGGGGCTTCTCCAGCTTTCCGATCGCGTCGATCAATAGGTGCTTGAAGTATCCCGCGAGCACAAGCTTCAGGCTGCGTGTCATCGGCAATAGTCAGTGGCCTTGGTGAGACCGCTTTTGGCGACGCACTATAAGGCGCCGGTTTCAGGCTGCACGGGTTACGTCGCTGCGCAACAACACGCCGTTGCGACTCGGTGGGATGATCCTTAGAGGTAGTTTGACCACATGCCGCCGGCCTCCGTTCGGGTCACCAAACGCGCGATCGACGTGCTCGCCTCGCTGGTCGGTCTCGGCGTCACGCTGCCGCTGTTTCCGCTGATCGCCCTGGCCATTCGCCTCGATTCGCCCGGCCCCGTCTTCTACAAGCAGAAGCGGGCTTGCTCGCTGCAGAACACGGACGGCGGTGTCCCCGAAACGACGACGTTCTGGATCCTGAAGTTTCGCACCATGCGCACGGACGCTGAAAAGAACACGGGCGCCGTGGTCGCCACCAAGAACGATCCGCGGGTGACGCGCATGGGCCGCTTCATGCGCCGTACGCGCATCGACGAGCTGCCGCAGTTCATCAACATCCTGCGCGGCGACATGACCCTGGTCGGCCCGCGGCCGGAACGCCCGGAGCTCCTGGCCGACCTCGCCCTGGCCGTGCCCTACTTCGAAGAACGAATGCGGGACGTCAAGCCAGGCCTCACCGGGCTGGCCCAGATCGCGCTCGGCTATACCGGAAAGCTGCCGGAGAACAGCGAGCTCTCGGACTTTGCGGACACGCTGCAAAACCCGTTCGATCTACCGGAGGCGGCGGGCGCTCTCGCCGACGACATGCGCATCAAGCTGCTCTACGATCTGGCCTACTGCGCGGCGCTCGAGAAGCTCCCGACCTACCTCGGCACCGAGCTCCGCATCATCTTCGGCACTCCACTCGCCATGCTGCGCGGAACGGGGCACTGAGGCATGAAAGCTTTGAAGACGCGGCGAGTCGCACGGGCGCTCTCGTGGCTGGCGCTGCTCGCGCTGTTCGGCTGCGGCGGCTCCGGTCCGTCCTACCCGTACGCCAGGGAGCCGGATCCGCGCCGTTCGGAGTACGTGATCGGGGTGGCAGACACACTACGTGTACGGATCTGGCGTTACGCCGAGCTGAACACGGACGTGCAGGTGCGGCCGGACGGGACGATCACCATGCCCCTGGTAGGGGACATCGCCGCCGCCCAGCACACCCCGTCGGAGCTCAAGCGCGAGATCACCGACCGCCTGACCGCCTTCATCAAGACCGACGAGTCGATGGTGGCCGTGGAGGTCGCCACCATCAACAGCTACACGGTCACGGTCACGGGCAACGTGACTCGCCCGGGCGTCATGCAGTCCTCGCGCTACCTCAGCGTGGGTGAGGCCATCACCCTGGCGGGCGGGCCAAACCCGTTCGCCAACCCGGACCAGGCGATGATCGTGCGCACGCGCAAGAGTGGGCGGGTCGTCCACATCCCGATCCGCTACGACCTCATCATGCAAGGCAAGGCGCGCGAGCAAGACATCATGCTCCTGCGCGGCGACCTCGTGCACGTGCCCTAAATCGACGGTCGCATTCGCGACCACCCTGTTCATGGGGGCGGCACGCGCCGCCCCCCACGCGCCTGATCATCAAGCCAGCCGATTCAGCTCGAACGGGCCATCCACGTCCGCGGCGGGTTTACGCACCAGAAACGAGCCGTGGCGCCACCAGTAGCGAGCTAGATCGCGACAGTGGCGCAGGCCCAGCGCGCTGAGCGGGCGCTTGTTGGTGAGCCGCTGGCAGTCGTGCACGATGCGAACCTTGGGGTAGTACCAGACCTTGAGTCCCGCCTGCCACACGCGGGCACAGAAGTCCGCGTCCTCGGGCGCGCAGAAGATGACCTCGTCGAGCAAGCCGACGCGCTCGAACGTTCTGCGCGGAATGAACCAAGCCGCCGAGATGCCGTAGTCCACCTGCACCGTGCGCCCCTCGAGCACCGCCGCAACGCTCTCGTCACGGCGGCGGAGCTCTTCCCAGTGCAGCAGCCGAAAGGCCTTGGTCAGCAGCGTCGGCGAGCGCCGCGCCGATTCTTGAAAGTCGCCGTTGGGATACACCAGCTTCGGGCACACGATCCCGATTTTGTCCGGCTCGGGCAGCTCCGTCATGGAGCCGAGTAAGCCGCGCAGCGTGCCCCGCGGCATGCGCGTGTCGCTGTCGAGCACCAGGATGTAGTCACCGCGCGCGCTTCTGATGCCGATGTTGCGCGTGAGGGTGGTGCCATAGTTGCGGCTCAGCGGGATGATCTGCAGCTCGCGAGCCTGCTCGCGGACGGAGCGCATCAGCGACAGGGTTTCGTCTTGCGAGCCGTTGTCGACCGCGATGACCTCGACGTCGACCCCGCTCTCGCGGCTGTCGGTGAGCACCGAGCGCAGCATGGGCTCGATGACGCGGGCTCCGTTCCAGGTGAGCGTGACGATGGAGACTAGAGGTTTGGTCATGGCGGTTCAGGGCTGGCGCCGGGAGTGCGGAGCAGGACCTTGGTCAGACGGAGGATGTTGGGCTGCCCCGGCAGGTACTCGAGGCGATCCACGAACGAGCGGATGATGTAGAGACCCATGCCCGAGGTGGGCAGCGTCCCCAGGTCGGGAGCGGGCACCGTGTCGGGAGCGAAGCTCGCTCCGAAGTCGACGACGTCGACCACGATGCGCTCGTCGTCGTAGGTGGTGACGATCTCCACTTCACCTGGAACACGCCCGGCGTAGGCGTGCAGGACGGCGTTGTTGAAGGCCTCTCCGACGGCGGACACGAGCTGGTTCGTGAGCTCCTCACGCTGGCCACCGTGCATCGCTCCGGCGTTTTCGCTCGCGTTCTTGCAGGCGAGCGCGACCGTGCGAATCACGAGCTCGCGATGATCGAGACGCCCTGGTACTCGGAGTGAAACGACCGCCACGAGTCCTCGTCGCGAAGACTATGCCACATCCATTGTTCGCAAGCAGTTCCGCTACGAGCTGCTCATCATTACTCACCGCTCGCCCATCGCCACCGTGCCGAGGATGGTGGCGGGAGCGAGTACTTCCGCGGAACGCGTCAGCTTGCTGCGGCGCGTGTGTTTCACCAGGGACGTGAGCAAGATCCCGTCGACGTAGTCGGCGACGATGGTCATGTCCGCCGAGCCCAGCGCCGATGGGCAGTCGAGCACGATGCTTTCGTAGTGGGACGGTCGTAAGAGCGCCATGACCGCACCCAGCGCCGCCCGGTTCAGGAGCCGGGGCTTGGTCACGGCGGGGTCGACGGCGAGCACGTGAAGGTTGGGGAAATAGGCGGAGACGGCCTGCCAGCCACCCAGCGCTCTGTCCTCGCCTGCGTGCATTTGCTCGCCGAAACAGCGCGGCGGAACGAAACCCATGCGCTGGCTCACCGCCGGCTTCTGCAGGTTTGCTTCGAGCAGCAGGACGTCGCCTTCACTCTGCTCCGCCAGCGCCATGGCCAGATTGATGGCGCAGGTGGTCTTGCCCTCGCCCTCCTCGGGGCTGGTCACCGCGACGATGCGAGCCTGGCAGTCGTGCCGGACGCGGTACTGCAGCAGGCGAAAGCTCGCAGCGGCTTGCGAAGAGGGCTGCGTGAGGATGGGCAACCACGCCTTCGGCGGCGGAGGACCGTCGTAGCTCTCCGAGACATCGACGCGGCCTTGAGGGGGTTCGTTCTGGGTTGGCCTAGGCATGCGCTTTCTGCTCCCGCGCGCGCGCTTTCGATTTGTAGGGAATGGAGTGGACGAAGCGTCCGATCTTCAACGTCTTGAGCTCGTACGTGCCGTAGACGCGATCATCCAGCAGCGTGAGCAAGAGCGCGATCAACGAGCCGAGGAGCAGGCAGCCAGCGACGACGAAGATCCGCGTACGCAGCGGGCCGCGCGCGATCGGCCGCATGGGCACGAAGGCGGGATCCACGGTACGGAGCTCGCCCTGACCGCCGCTCGACTCCACCTTGGCCAGCGTCGACGCCTGGAACAGCTTGCGCTCTACGGACTCGTACTGTTCCTGAGCGAAGTCCACCTCGCGGCTGAGCGACACCCAGCGCGTCTCGGTCGCGACGACGGCCTCGACCGTCTGAGTCGGGTCCTTTCTGGCCTGCCGCTGCCTCGCGGCACGCGCGGCCATCTTGGCCTTGCTCAGCTCATCCTCGAGGTCCGTTTCGTATTCGGCGGGGGTCTCGTGCGAGACGCGCTTGGGCGGCATCAGCGCGGCTGCCGAGGCCTGGGCTTTCACGAGCTGCGCTCGCGCCGCGATCAGCTGCCCGCGCGCCTCGACCACGTCGGGGTGGCGGTCGGTCAAGCCTGTTCGCAGCTTGCTGAGCTGCGACGCCGCGTCCGCCACGGCGCGCTCCGCCGCGCTCAGCGTCGGGTCCGTCTTCATCTCGCCGGGCGCTGCGCTGGGGCTCGCCTGAGCTCTCGCCGCCAGTCCGCCCCCCAGGCGCGCCGACCCCGGCGAGCGCCCTCCCGGGCCGGGCCCTTTCGACTTGGCCCGCGTGATCGCGCCGACGCGGGGACCACGACTGACGAACTCGTCCAGCGCAAACTCGGGGTGGAGCGCGAGGAACTCGGCCAGACCTCGTTCCTTCACCTCCAGGTCCTGCTTCAAGATCTTGACCTGCTCGTCGAGAAAGCGACGCGTCGCTTCCGCGCGAGCTGCGGCGTCGCGACCTGGCTGTAGCTTCAGAAGCTCCGCGATGCGCGCCACCACGGCATGTACCTTCTTGGGGTCTTCGCCGCGATAACTGACGACCAGCGCCGAACCCGGCGGAGCCTCGATCTTGGTCTTGCGCCGCATCTCGACGCAGGCGGCGATCATCCCGTCGTTCTTCACGATCTCGGGGTAGAGCTTGAGTTCCTTGATCAGCACCTCGAGGCTGGCGCACGAGAGCACCGTGTCGATGAAGCGCTGATTCATCTGTGACCAGCTCTCGCGCACCTGGTACGGACCGAACAACGACTCGGCCTGCAAGGTCTCTCGGTAGACCATCACCGCTTGCGTCTCGAAGGTGGGCGGCATCCAGCGCGGCGCGAACCAGGCGGCCGGGCCGGCGATGGCGAGGGCGGTGAGCCACACCAGCCAGCGCCGGAACGATCGCATCCACAGCACCACGAGCCTCGACAAGAACTCGTGCGCTTCGCGAAAGGTGCTTTCGAGCTGTAGATCAGACATCAGTTGTGCTCCGTGCGCGCCCGATAGGAGCCGAGCTGGTAGCCGCCGAAGGCTGGAATGTGCCCGAGCGAGCGCAGCCCGAGCCTTTTCAGCTGACGTTCGTCCTCCACGCGGCCGTCGATCAGTCCGAGCAGCATGCCGCACCAGGGCAAGGTGAACAGGATCAGGAAGCCGAACGCCAGCACGAGGGTTTCTTTCGGCGTGAAGAACGGTGGAGGTGCGAGGTGTCCGGGGTCGAGCACCTCGAAGTGCAAGCTCAGTGTTTTCTGATCGAACTGGTCGTGCAGCGACAGCTCGGAGTGCTGCTTGGTGAGCTGCTCGAGCTGGCTCTCCTGCCAGCGCGTCGACCGCTTCGCGCGCTTCAGCTCCAGCAGGGCAGCAGCCCTTTCCTCTCCGCTGAGGGTCGCCAGGCGCTCGAGTAGCTGCGCGCGCTGGTCCTCGCTGCGCTGAAGCTCCGCGCGCACCACGGCGGCGCCCGTCCCCACGGACTCGGCGGCGCCGCTGGCGAGTGTGTGGCGCTCGCCGCTCGCGGCCGTCGTCACGATCCCGCCCAGCGCCCGCGCCACGTTCAGCGCCAGCTCGGCGTCGCCCGCCGAGTAGCTGAGGACGATGTGAGTGGCTGAGCGCAGCGTCTGATTCGGACCCGGGAAGTAGTCCTGGATCACTTCGAGCTCGATCTCCTCGCGTAGGTCTTTCAACGCCAGATCGCGCCCCGACTCGCTACCGGGGTCCAGGCCGAACTGCTGCATCAGGCGCAGGAGGCTGGCGCGCGTGAAGACGGTGTTGTTCAGCTTGTTGAGCAAGTCCTGGCGCGCGAGGCGCACCTCGCCGGACTCGACGTTGTCGTCGCTCACCTTGATGACGACTCGCGACTTGAAGCTCGGCGGGCTCGTGCTCAGGAACAGCGCGCCGGCGATCGACAACGTCAGGGCGAGCGGGACCAGCCAGAACACGCGGGCGCGTGCGCGCGAAGCGAGGTACTCGAGCTCACGCGCCGCCTCGGGCAGTCCGGGCTCGTCCTCGATCCAGGACTGGCTCAAGCGGTCCTCCCGCGCGCAGCGATGACACCCGCGTAGAGCTCCATGTAGGAGCGCGTCATGATCTCGGCGCTGTGGCGCTCGAGCGCCAGCTCGCGACCGTTCTGCCCGAGCGTGCGGGCAAACGCTGGAGCTCGAGCAAGCTCGCGCAATCGTCGCCGCAGCGAGCTCACGTCGCCGGGGGTAGCGAGATGACCCGTACGTCCCTCGACGACCACTTCGGCGACGCCTCCGACGGCGGTGCTGACGACGGGCAGGCCGCACGCCATCGCTTCGGGCAGCACCATGGGCAAACCCTCGCTGTGCGACGACAGCGCGAAGACGTCGAAGCTCGGCAAGAGGCGCGGCACGTCCAGGCGCTGCCCGAGCAGGTGGACGTACTCGGGGCGAGGTGTGCGCGCGATGGCGGCTTCGATCGCCGGGCGATGCTCGCCGTCGCCCACGAGCACCAGCCGGAACGAGGCCGAGAGCAGGGGTGCCACGGACTCGATCAAGAGCGGTTGATTCTTGATCGGGCTCAGCCGCCCCACGCTGCCCACGACCCAGGCGTCGGCAGGAATGCCGAGCTCGGCGCGCACGGCGCGGCGCAGGACCGGGTCAGGCGCGTAGGACGAGAGAGAGATGCCGTTCGGGATCACGCGCAGGCGCTCGGGCGGGCAGTCGCGCTGGAGGCGGGCATCTTTGGCGGTCTGTTCGGACACGGCCACGACGGCGTCGGGTGCGTAACCCGCCACACGGCGCAGCCACTGTCGCCGCGCATTGTCGGCGTTGAAGCCGTGCTTGGTGTGAACCAGCGGCAATCGCGCGAGCTTCGCGGCGGCGCCTCCATAGGCGAGCGGCATCGGGTTGTGGGTGTGGACGAGCGACGCCCCGAGCCAGCGAAACCACAGCGCCAGCCGCGGCGGCAACGTCGGATCGACGCTCGGTCCACGCCGCGGCACGCGGTGGGGAGTGACACCCGCTCGGCGGAAGTTTTCCGCGTGCGGACCGTTGGCTCTACCGTCGACGCCGAACACGTGCACGCGGTGACCGAGCGCGACCTGCGCGGCGGCCAGGTTCAGTGCCACCTGCTCGCCGCCGCCGACCTCGAACGAGGTCAGCACGTGCATGATGGTGAGAGCAGCCACTTGGAACAACTGTCGATAGCCACGTTGCTTGACAGTGCCAAGGCGAAGACTTCAAGAGACAAGGTGCGCGTCCTGGCACTGACCACCATCTTTCCGCACGCGGAGAATCCCCGCGCTGCACCATACATTCGCCAGCAGGCCGTGGCGCTGTCGCGGCACTGCCGACTCGACATGCTGGGTGTGCTGCCGTGGTTTCCCGCAGCGCGAGCCGTGAAGCGGTTCACCTACTGGGGCACGGATTTTTCGACCGTCCCGCGCGAAGAAGTCATCGACGGGCTCGCCGTGCGCCATCCGCGGTTTTTCCACCTGCCACGACTGACCGCGCTGTCCGCGGCCACCTACGCGGCTTCGCTCCTGCCCACGCTGGCCCCGCTACGGCGCGAGCTCGACGCCGTGTACGCGACGTGGGCCTACCCGGACGGAGTCGCGGCGCTGACGCTCGGACGCCTGCTCGGCTTGCCGGTGGTGGTGCAGGTGATCGGCTCGGACGTGAATCGCGTGGCGAAGCTGCCGTCGGCGCGCCGGCAACTGCGCTGGTCGCTGCCGCGAGCGGGCGGCGTGGTTGCCGTGAGCCGACCACTGGCGGAGGAGATGGTGGCTCTCGGCGCCCCCGCGCAGCGCGTGCACGTGATCCCGACCGGCCTGGACCGTGGAGTGTTTCGCGTGCGCTCCCGCAGCGCAGCGCGCCGCGCGCTCGGTCAGCCGGAGGATGCCCGCCTGATCCTGTTCGTCGGTCGGCTGTATCAGGCCAAGGGCGTTGGCGAGCTGCTCGACGCGTTCGACGCTCTCTCCGCCAGGAGTAACCGCTACCGCCTGGTGGTGATCGGCGACGGCCCGGCCCGCGCCGCCTGCGAGGAGCGAGCCCGGCGCCACGCGGGACGCTTGCTGCTCGCCGGCGAGCTCGGCGCGGAGGCCATCGCCGAGTGGCTGGCGGCCTGCGACGTTCTGTCCTTGCCGAGCCACGACGAAGGCACGCCCAACGTCGTGCTCGAAGCGCTCGGCTGCGGGCGCAAGGTCGTCGCCACGAACGTCGGCGGAATTCCGGCAGTGGTGACGGGACCGCTGCAAGGGCAGCTCGTACCACCGCGCAGGGTTCCGGAGCTCTGCGCCGCCCTGGAGCACGTCCTCGACGAGCCCTATGATCCGGAGCAGGTCGCGGCATCCGTCGAGCTCTTCGACTGGGACGAAAACGCCCGGCGCGTGCTCGCCGTGCTCGACGCCGCCGTGGCGAGCGGGGCCTCGCGCTCGTGATTTCCAGCCCAGCCCTGCGCTGGCTGCTCGCATCGTTGGTCGTCGTCGTCTTCCCGGCGTGCGCCTGGTACCCCTATCACTGGCGCTCGATGCGGGAGCTCAATCACGCGCAGCGTTCCGCCAGCGGAGCGCTCGTCCTGCGCGAACCCGGCATCGCTCGCAGCGTCGGAGCGCCGAGCTGGCTGCCTCGCGCACAGCGCGCGCAGCGCTTCGACCTGGTGCTCCGCGCGCGGCCATCCCGCGCCGAGCAGACCGGCCCGGCGAAGGTGTTCACGCTATCGAGCGGTCGGGGTGAGTGGAACCTCAGCCTCGGTCAGCAAGGCGACTCGCTGCGTCTGCGCCTGCGCCGCAACCCCTGGAACGAGAACGCGCTGCCCGAGCTCGCCGTGCCCGGCGTCTTTCGCGCCGGCGAGTGGGTGACGCTCCAGGCCAGCGTCGGCGGCGGGCTGTTCTCGCTGGCGGTCGACGGGCGCGACGCCGTTCGTTTCGCAATTCCGCCGTCCGCGCTCGCGGGCTGGGAAGACACGTACGCCGTCGCGCTGGGCAACGAGCTCGACGGCGATCGCCCATGGCTGGGTGAGATCACTCGGGCGGAGGTCGTGATCGACGAACAGCGCGTGAACCTGCTCGCGCCCGGGAACCTGACGCTGCCGAAAATGCTCCGCCGCTACAACACGCCCCCCAAGCTCGTTCCGCTGCGCGGCCTCGAGCTGCGCGACGGTGTGGTGAACCTGCTGGGTTTTATCCCGCTCGGCTGGGCGCTGAGCTTCGCCGTCGGTCGCCCGCTCAAGCTCGCGCTGGCTGCGTTCGCCGGCTTCGGCGTGAGCCTGGTCCTCGAAACGGCACAGCTCTGGTTGCCAACGAGATTTCCCTCGATCGACGACGTGGTGTTAAACACGCTGGGCTGCGTGCTTGGACTCTGGCTGGCGCAAGTCGTCGCCGACGTGTCGAAGCGAGGCGGACTTGTGAAATCGCAAATGCGATGAACAGTAGACGCATGGCTGACTCCGCGGAGCCTCTCGTCAGCACCATCATCCCTACCTTCAACAGGTCGAACCTGGTGCGGCGCGCCGTGCGCTCGGCGCTGGCGCAGTCGCACGCAAGGCACGAGGTCCTGGTCGTCGACGACGGCTCTACGGACGACACCCGTGTGGCGATCGAGCACGAGTTCTCCACACGGGTCCGCTACCTGTACAAGCCGAATGGAGGGGTCTCGTCCGCGCGGAACCTCGGTCTGAGCGAGGCGCGCGGTGACTTCGTCTGTTTTCTGGACTCCGATGACGAGTGGCACACGGACAAGGTCGCGCGACAGCTCGCCTATCTCCGCGCCAACCCGGGCATCGCCATGGTCATCACCGACTACGTGTGGGTGAATCCGGAAGGGGAGATCACGCGCGTTCAGCACCGTCGAGCCGCGCTGCCGCGCGACGGGCACATCCTCGGCGACGTGCTGTGCGAACCCACGATCGTGCCGTCGACGGCCATGATACGCCGCTCGGTCTACGACGCGATCGGCGGCTTCGACACCGGGCTCAAGACGGCCGAGGACATCGACTTCTACCTGCGTGTGGCCAGCCGCTTCGGCATCGGCCTGCTGGAGCAACCACTCACGCGCTACATGGAGGGGCACGACAGCCTGTCCAAGCCGAAGCAGGCCTACGACGACTACGCCCGGGTCATGGAGCGCTTCATCTCGGCAGAGCCGACACTCGACCAGGAGCAGCGCCGCAGCGCACTCTTTCGCACCTACCGGCGCTGCGCCAGAGGGCTGCTCTGGATGGGAGACTACGCCGGTGCGGCGCGCTTCGGTGCCCGCGCCGCCAGCCACGCGCGCACCCTGGGCGAGATCGGCAAGCTGTCGATCACTTCGTTCAGCTTCGTCTTCCGCCTGGGGGCGTGGATCGCCAGCGAGCTCATCGCGGGCCCGGGCGGGGGGACGCCGCTGTGAAACCCAAGCTCAGCATCGGTCTGCCGGTCCACAACGGCGAGCGTTTCCTGCGTCAGGCCCTGGACAGCCTGCTCGGGCAGAGCTTCGGACAGATCGAGGTCCTGATCTGCGACAACGCCTCGACCGATCGCACGCCCGAGATCGCCGCGGAGTACGCCCGCGCCGACGAGCGTGTGCGCATCCATCGAAACAACGCGAACATCGGCGGAGCCCCCAACTTCAACCTGGCCTTCAAGCTGACCAGCGCACCCTATTTCAAGTGGTCGGCGCACGACGACGTTTGTCGGAGTGACTACCTGGCCGAGTGCATGACGGTCCTGGAGCGGGACGCGTCGGTGGCGCTCTGTCACAGCGCGGTAGAGCTGATCGACGAGCACGGCCGCGTGGTTCGCGCCCACGACGAGGAGCTGCCGCTGGTAGGCTCGGACTGCCCTGCGGTGCGCTTTCGCGATCTGATCTTCAGCGATCACTGGTGCACGAGCATGTTCGGCGTGATGCGGCGCTCGCTGCTGAGCAAGACTCCGCTGATCGCGCGCCACGTCGGCTCGGACCGCAACCTGCTGGCCGAGCTCGGCTTGCTCGGGCGATTCCACCTCGTGCCTCGGCCCCTCTTTCAGAACCGCGACCACCGCGAGCGCTCGGTCAACGCCACCGACGTCCGCTCGAGCGAGCGTGCAGCCTGGTTCGACCCGGCGACGAAGAACAAGATCACCTTGCCCTACGTGCGCTGCTGGTACGAGTACCTGCGCGCCGTGCGGCGCGCGCCGTTGAGCCCCAAGCAGCGCAGCGACTGCTATCGGGCCCTCGCGGCGTGGCCAACCTCGAACCGCTGGCAGCTGCGCCAGGACGTCGAGCACGCTGCGCGACGGGTGGTCTCACGGCTAAGGGCGGAGTGAGCATGAAACGCGAAAAACTGCACGCGAGAGTCGGCATCGGGACGGTGGGCGTCTGCCTGCTCATGACGCTCGGCTGCGGCCGCGCCCCGCAAGAGATGGACACGCGTTCCGTACGCTACTATCAGCCGCCGGCGCACGCGTACCGCTCCACGAAGAGCGCCGCGCCCGAAACCGCGACTCGCGCAGCTGCGTGCGACACCGCAGGCGGGATCTTCTCGGGCGGCTCCTGGATCAACCGCTCCGTCGCGGCCGCCACGCGTGACCCGAGCTCCGACGCCATCATCCGCTTTCTCGAAACGTCGCATCGGGGAGCGGGAAAGTTCCAGGTCGACTTCTCGCTCGTGGTGCTCGAGGCGCAGAGCTCGACACCGCGCCGCAGACCTACGGCATGGTCCTGGCCGACGGCGGCGACATCACCTTGAGCGCTACGAGCGACGCCACGAGTGATCTCAAGTGGAGCGACATCGGCTTCGGCTCGCGCGATCTCGAAGCGCTGCGCTGGACCGATTTCGAGGTCGTCGACAGCGGCGAGCCACGCATGTGGCAAGGCTCGTGCGCGCGCAAGCCGATCACGGATTAGGATTCGCGTCGGGGGTGTTGCTCGT
>DATLIL010001106.1:0-18488 GCA_035539475.1 Polyangiaceae bacterium | reverse complement strand
CCTGGTGGCAGCGCCGGCGCTGGGCTCTCAGGCGGCAACTCGGGAGCTGCCGGCACGAGCGCTGGCGGGTCGCCGACGGCCGGCTCCAGCGGTTCCAGCGGCTCCAGTGGCTCTGGCGGTAGTCCCGCTGCGGGCAGCGGCGGGTCCAGCGGTGGTGGAACCAGCGGCAGCGCCGGTGACGCGAGCGGCGGCTCTCCCGACGCTGGCAGCGGCGGCTCCCTGGACGCTGGCAGCGGCGGCGACGGCGGCTCTGGCGGCGACGGCGGCGACCCGCCCTGCGCGTACCCCGTCGGCAGCTACCTGTGCATGACGCCGCTCACGGCCGGCACGATCGACGAGCTTGCCACCGCCTGTCCGCCCGCGGCGGTGCTCGACGCCATCGACGTCGACTTCGACATTCGTTTCGAATTTACCGGCGACGACCCCGCCGGCACGACGCTGGTCTGTACTGCCGCGGCCGGTAGCCGCGACCTCACTCACACGCAAGAGCGCACCTACCAGGCGCTGATCGCCCTGCGCGCGCTCGAGTTCGAGCAGCCGCTGCCGTGGACGAACCTTCCGCTCTACGAGTGGATGACGGAGTCGATCGAAGGCATCCGCATGATCGAGGGCATCTCCGGAAGCTCCTGCTGCGCCCCGCCGGGTGGCGGTAGCGGCAACTACCTCAACATTCAGGTCGACGCGGGCCGCACCTGGCTCACCTCCGACCTGTGGGGCATGACGTGGGGCGGCGGGCTGTTCGATCTCGTCCAGCTGTTCGTGCACGAGGCGCGTCACGCCAACGGCCCGCTGCACACGTGCGGCGGCAACGACGACACCATCGCCGATGCCGGCGCCTGGGCCGCCGTCTACCACTTCGCGCGCGCCGTCGCCTTCGACTCCGACCCGTGTTTCGTGCGCCCGTTCTACGCCGGCAGTGCCGGCTACCCCGACCCCGTGCTGAACGAGGAAGGCTACCTCGAGGTGGCCCGCAGCTACGCCTACGACGTCCAGAACGCGCGTTTCTGTAGCGAGCCCACTGACCCGCCGCCCGTGCCCGAAGCCGTCGTGGCCTGTCCGAACTAAGTGCTCGGCGGGCTTCGCCCGCCTCGCGGTTTGTTTTTGATTTAGCGGAGTGCCTGCGCATGGCGCTTGGCCTTCCGGGTGTTTTGTTGGCAAGCCGCGCCTGTTCGGTCAGTTTGTTGTGACTCGTGCCTCGTTCGCGGATCGTGATCTTCTGGAGCCAAGACTCACAGGTTGTTCCAGCTCAGCCCGCTGACGCGGGCTTCGCGCAATCCCAACGGCGCTGTACGAATGAAGGGCCTTGCGCGCAGTTGCCTTCGGCCGGCCCGACGTTGCCGGCCAGATCAAGCGGCAGGCGGTGTCGTGCGCGGCGTGTTCCCCCAACAAAAGGGCGGAGGAAGGTTCGCTGGACGACTCGCGTAGTACGATCGTGGCCGTGGGACGCCCTGCGCGAAAGTCTGTGCGACGTCTGTTGCTCCTGACGGGCGCGTGGTGGCTTGGGGCTTGTACGGCGACGCGACCGGCAACGGCCCCGGGCCCGAAGTCCGCGCCGACCGTGACTCAGCCCGCAGCTCAGGCGCCACCATCTGCTGCGCCCGGCTCGCCTGGACGCTGGACCGAGGGCGTTGCCGACGCGGGGTTCGACGAGGAGGCGCGTGACGCGGCTTGGGCAACCGCGATGGAGTCGCGAATTCGCGGTGACTTCGCAGCCTTCCTCGAGCCGCGCTTCGAGCGGAAGTGTGTGCCGCAGGGCCGCTGCCGGATCCGCATTCTCGCGCGTGGTTTGGTCCCCGAGATCGCTGGGGCGCTCCGCCTTCCAGGCTGCACGCTCGACGAGGCGGCCGACGAGGGCGAGGGAGCGGTGTACCTGCTGAACTGTCTGCCTGAGCACGCGGGTTGGACGGAGCAGACCGAGGCCGAGCTGACTCGTCGCTTCCATGCCTGGCGGGCCGGGTTCACGCTGCGGCTCGACTCAGTCGAATGCCGCTCGGCGCGCTGCCGCTTGCTGTTCGGTTTCGCACACCCCAGGGACGCCGAGCGACTTCGTGGCGAAGACACCCCCGCTCTGTCGTACGCGAGTGATCATGGAGTTGCTCTCTCGGGCTTCGAACCCGTACCGGGTGGAGCCTTCGGCATGACCATGGTGATCGAGCGCGCCAGTGGAGGCTGGAGCTCGCAGAAGTCGACCTTCGAGTACCAATTCGAACGCGAGCGGCGACGCACACTATTGCGCAAGCAGCCGCGAGACGAAGCCTGGGCGGCTTCGACGGAGCAGCGGCTGCGCGCGCGTTACGAGGCGTTGCGCGGCAAAGACGTCGTGAAGGAAGTCGAATGCCGGACGAGCATGTGCCAGGTGGTTCTGCTCGGCGGGCAAGGACGTCGTCTGCCGCGCGATTTCACGGACGAGTGCCGCCCCATGAGCTCGAGCGGAGACTGGGACGTCGCGGCGGGTAGCCTCGAGGTGCTGATGCTCGAGTGCCGACGCTGAGTTCAGGCGAACTGCACGGCGTAGATAGGCGGCAGGTGAGTTGAGATGGTGGCCCAGGAGTCACCGCCGTCTTCGCTGATGAAGAGCGAGCCGGTGGTGCTGCCGAAGGCGAGCCGATCGCCGCTCTCGTCGACGTCGAGCGCGTGGCGGAAGGTGAGATCGTAGGCGTGCTCCTGGGGTAGGCCCTTGCGCAGCACCTGCCAGCTCTTGCCGGCGTCGCGCGTGCGGGCGACGACGACCTCGGCGCCGACGGGGATGCGTGTCTCGTCCTTGACCGCTGGGACGAGCCAGGCGGTATCGGCGTCGTGCGGGTGCGCGGCGACGGTGAAGCCGAACACGGACGGCTGGACGCTTTCGATCGTCGTCCAGGTGCGGCCGCCGTCGTCGGAGCGGAAGACGCCGTTGTGGTGCTGGGCCCAGACCCGGTCGGGATGCGCGCGGCAGCGGGCCAGGCGATGAACGTCCTGGATGGCCTCGTCTTCGCGGCGCTCGGGCGGCATGAACTCGGCGAACATGCCGCGCGCGGCGAGCTCGAAGCTCTGCCCGCTGTCGCTCGTGTGCCAGACGCCGCCGCAGGAGACGCCGAGCGAGAGCTTTTGCGGATCGCCCGGGTGCACGCAGATCGAGTGGATGCCGGGCATCTCCGCGCCACCGCCGAACCACTCCTTGCGCTTGGGGTGATCCCAGAGCGGCCGATTGAGCTGCCACGAGGCGCCGCCGTCGCGCGAGTGAAACAGGCCGCCGCCGATGGTCCCGCACCAGAGCTCGCCGGGCTGCCCGCCGGCTTCGAGCGCCCAGATCTGCTCCACGCGCCAGGGCCAGGGCTTGCCGTCCGGCAGCGTCTCGACGTGGCCCTCCGGGGCGGGCGGAAAAGCGGGCGCCGCGAGCTCTTCCCAGGTCTGACCGAGGTCCCTGGAGCGACGGAGCTTCACGCCGTAGTGGCCCAGGCCGAGCCCGGCGTAGAGCGCGCCGTCACGCGCGTCGTAGAGCGACAGCGACACCGAGTCGCCGAGGAAAGAGACGCGTTCGACCGCCCAGCCCTGCGGCTGGCGAACGACGGAGAACAGGCCCTTGCGCGAAGAAACGAAGACACGGTCCGCCATGGATCATCCACCTGACAGCGCTTGCATCACGAACACCTCGGAAGTGTCGCTCACGGCGTCCAGTAGCGCGCCGCGATCGGCGAGCTGCCGTCCGTCGACGAAGATGACGACGTGCTTCCTGAGCGCGCCCTGCTCGTCGAGCAGGTAGCTCCGCAGCGCGGGATGCAGCGCGAAGTAGGACTCGAGCACCGCGCGCAGGTTGGCTCCAGGCACGGTTTCACTCGGGCAATGGACGTGGCGATCGAGGTTCGGGGTGAAGCTGACGCGCGCCACGAGCGCTATGCTACGACGACCGCCGGCTCCTTGGACAGCGCCCCAGCCAGCCGCCGCAGCCACTCTGGCCGAGCGCCCGGAGCAAGGCGCCAGCGCACGAGCTCGGTGCGCGCGGACGGCGGCAAGAACGAGACGCCGAGCGCCGTGGCGACATCGGCGAAGAGGTGCCTCTTCGGTCCGCGCTGCCGCAGGCGAACTGCCAGATAGCGCAGCAAGAGCTCGCCGTGGCGATCGTCTGGCAGCGGGTGCGCGTCGGGCGCCAGAGCGCTCGAGAAGAGCCGGTAGCCGAGGTAGTCGACGTCCCGGTCACCGAGCTCTGACGCGGCCTCCAGCCCTTGCAAGTCCGCGAGCGCACGCACCGTGGCGTGCTCGTGCTGGACGTAGCTGATCTTCTTGCGGAAGAACGCCGCCGGATCTTTGGCCGACGCTGACAGCGCCGAGTCGTTGGTGCCGTGACGGCGGTAGCGCGAGAGGCGCTGATCGAGCGCCTGTACCGGACCGAGCATGGCGGCGGAGCGCACCAGGTAGCCGTCGGCGGCCAGCCGGAAGGGTGCCTCCGGCATCGGCAGCGTGCGCTCGAGCGTCTCGCGCGGAAACGCGAGCCCGCTGGTCACGGTGGTGGCGAACCCGCCGGTACGGAGGAGTTCCGCGCGCACGTCGCCTTGCGCCAGCTGCTGCCACGGCGGCGGGTGTTGCCCGAGCGCACGGCCGGCCTCGTCGACGACGTCCATGCGGAACTGGAGCATGGCGGTACCTTCTCGCCACGCCTGGAGCACTGTTGCGACAGCGTGCGGGTGGAGCGCATCGTCCGCATCGAGGAAAATGATCACGTCACCGCTGGCTGCTGCGAAGCCGGCATTGAGCGCGGAGCCCTGGCCCCCGTTCTGCTTCAGCACCTTGCGGATGCGGTTGCCGTAGCTCTTGATGATGGCGGGAGAACCGTCGCTCGAGCCGTCGTCGACCACCACCACCTCGGTGTCACGGTAGCTCTGCCCGAGCGCGCTCTCGATGGACTCCACCAGAAAGCGCTCGTAGTTGTGGTTGTTGATCACCACACTGGCGCTCAGGGGGCGCGCGCGATGGACGGGTGGCTGGGCGGTTTCACACACGCTGCCCGGGCACGCTGCAATGGGTGTGCCCGCCGCAGCCCCCCCAGCCGGGGTCGGCTATTCGGCCGCGGCGGCCTGGGGCGCAGCCACCGGCGCGCGCTTGACCTTCATGGTCGCGGCGATGAAGGCGCTCACGAACAGGAAGCCGGCCAGGACGCGCAGGCCCATGACGTAGTCGCCGACGCCATCCTTGAACCAGGTCATGATCTTGGGGCCGACGAGGCCACCCAGGTTGCCGATCGAGTTGATCAGCGCGATCGCCCCGGCAGCGGCGCGGCCGGTGAGGAACATGGTGGAAAGGCCCCAGAACGGCGCGATGGCCGACCAGCGTCCGGCGACGGCCATGGCCATGGCGACGAGCGCCACGATCGGCGGCACGGGCAGGCTGGCGAGCATGAGCCCGGTGCCGGCCAGCGCAAAGGCCGCGGCCACGTGGAACTTGCGCTCCTGCTTGCGATCGCTCGAGCGACCCCAGTAGTTCATCACGAACAGGGCCAGGAACGGCGGGACCGCGGCGAGCAGACCCACCTGCACGTTCGAGGCGCCGACGAACGCCTTCTTGATCAGGCTGGGCATGAAGAAGTCGAGCCCGTACGCGCCGCACACCGACAGGAAGTAGACGAGCGAGACCAGGAGCACGCGCGGATCGGCAAAGGCCTTCAGCACGGAGAGGTGACCGTGGTTCTCGCTCTCGACTTCCTTGCGCTCCGCGTCGATGCGGCTCGTGACGAAGTCCTTCTCTTCCTGGCTCAGCCACTTCGCGTCGGCCGGCTTGTTCGGCAGGACGGCGAGCACCACGATGCCGAGGAGCAGCGAGGGCAGTGCCTCGAGGAAGAACAGCCACTGCCAGCCGTGCCAGCCCATGGCACCGTCGACCTCGAGGATCAGACCGGAAATCGGGTTGCCGAGCACGCCGCTGAGCACCGCCGCCGACATGAAGATGGCCGTGGTGCGCGAGCGGTAGGCCCTGGGGAACCAGGCCGTGAGATAGAAGATGACGCCAGGGAAAAAGCCGGCCTCGGCCGCACCCAGGAAGAAGCGCAGCACGTAGAAGACGGTCTCGCTCTTGACGAAGAGCATGGAGCCCGAGATGAACGCCCAGATGATCATGATGCGGGCGATCCACATGCGCGCACCGACGCGCTCCATGATCAGGTTCGACGGCACCTCGAACAGGAAGTAGCCGACGAAGAAGATGCCGGCGCCGGTCGAGTAGATGTCGTCGCTGAACTTCAGGTCCGACATCATCTGTTCTTTGGCGAACCCGACGTTCACGCGGTCGAGGAACGCCGCCATGAAGCACGCGCACAGGAGCGGCATCAGCTTCCACGTGAGCTTCTGCATCGTGCGCTGTTCGAAGTCGCTGCTCTGAAGGTCGGTGGTCGCCATGATCAAATGTGGGTGTCCAGGCGCACAGGTGTTCGTGAATAGTTTGTTCTCGAAAGGAATTTTCCGCCGTGCGCGGCTGCGGAAGCACCTTTGGAGCGATCCAGATAGACCCCGAGGCTCGAGCTCAACATACTCGTTCCCCCACTAACCGAGGAGGACGCGATGCGGCTATTGCTGATCTCGCTGAGCATTTTGTCGGCTGGCAGTCTGAGAGTCTGTGGCAAGGACGAGGCGGGTGGCGCTGCTACCAGCGCTTCGGCCGAGGCTGCCGCATCCGTCACGGCCGCCGCGGCGGTCGCGGCCGCTGCTTCGGTTAAGGCGTCGGTGACGCCGCGTATTGGCGGTAATGTCGTCGCTGTCGGCGATTTTTCCGTAGAAGTCGCGCTACACCGCTCCGGCCTGGTCTTGGCCCTGGTTTTCGACCAGGCCGGCAAGGTCGTCAATGACGGAGTTAAGCTGTCGGTCAGTGCTAGGGCCAAAGGCGGCGCGACCTCGAAGGTGGAGCTCGCCTTCGACGCACCGCGTGCCTGTTTCCATGGGCAGGCAGGGGCCGGAGTCGAGCTCGAGAGCGGCCCGATCGAGGTGTCCCTCGATGTGGCCGGCAAGGCCGTGGGCACCGGCAATCTGGCTCTCGCCGTGGCACTGCCCGAACCCCGTTTCGGCGGGGCGGTCGTCGCGGCAGGCGATTTTGCCGTCGAGCTCGTGGCCAAGGGCCCGGAGATCCAGGCCTTCGTCGTCGACGCCAGTGGCAAGGCCCACGCTTCCGGCGATCTCGATCTGAGCATCGCGGCCGGCGTGGACGGGAGCACAGCGCTCAAGCTCGTCTGGGATCCACCCAGCCTGAGCTACAAGGCCCGCGCCTCGGCCGATGTCGACCTCGCCCTGCAGCCCATCCGGATCGAGCTGAAAGCTGCGGGCAAGGCGTTCGCCGGCGCCGTGGCCTCGCTCAAGGCCGCCGCCGAGCTCAACGTGAAGGCGGACGTGAAGGCCGACGTCAAAGCCGACCTCGACGCCGAGGCCAAGGCCAAGCTCGACGCTGCGGGCGATCTCAAGGCCAAGGTGGCCGTGCCGGACGTCAAGGCCAAGGCCGCCGCGGCGGTCAAGGTCGAGCCGCCAAAGGTCAACGTGAGCGCCAGCAAGAGCGCGAGCGCCAGCGCTGGAGCCAAGGCCGGCGGTGGCGCCAAGGCCGGCGCCAAAGCGGGCGCAGGCTTCAGCTTCGGGACGAAGTAAGCGCGCGCGCGAAGAAGCGTGAGTGGCGGGCGAGCTCCTCGACGTAGGGCAAGATGTCCTGCCTCGTGGGCTCGCTCAGCCGTGCGAACGGCGTGACGTGCTCCCGCGGCACGTAGCGAAAGGTGAAGTTGATGCGCCGCGTGTGAAAGCCGTCGATGGCCGGAGGAAACTCCGCCTTCAGCTTGCGATCCACGCGCTGCACGCGGTGGAAGAGGCGATCCTTGAAATAGGGACCCGCGAACAGCTGCAAGCTGCCGTCATCGAGCCACTGCGACAGCACCGGCTCGTCGCGCTCGCCGACACGGCGCGAGCTCACGAACTGGAGCAGCGCGCGCTCGCCGAGCGACAGTGAGCCCACCGGGCCGGGCTCGAAATCGCGGTGTTCGCCGACACGCGCCGTATCGACCCAGCGCCCTTCATCGAGCCGCTTGCCGTAGAAGTTGACGAGGCAGGTGTTGAAATGAAAGTCGCGCGGTACCCACTCTCTGGGGAATGCGGCGCGCGCCTTGCGCTCCATGTCGCGCGCGATCTTCGCGAGCACTGGCGGGAACGGCTCGGCCTCCACGCAGCGCTCGAGCACGCCTTTGGGTGGCCGGTAGTACTCGAGGCAAGCGAACTGCCAGTTGCCGAGCCAGTACACGGGGCGGAGCAGCTTGCGCTGCGGCTGCCCGGCGGGTGGCGGCCGTCCGATGGCGTAGCGGTACTCCCAGATCGGGTGCAGCGTCGCGAGCCAGGCGAGGATCTCCTGGCGAGCGCGGTCCTCGAGGTAGTCCTGTTCGTAGCGATGTCCGCGCAGATCGCGGCCGGGGCGGCTGGGCTTCGAAAAGGAACGCGGGCGCAAGTGGGCGCGGACCCTAGCAAACTCCGAGCGGGACGGCAGCGCCGTCCGGTGTATATCTCCCGGCGTGATGCGCTCCTCGTCCCTGCTGCTCGCGATGGTCGCGTTCGGCGTTTCGGCCTGCGGCGGCGGCGAGGACGAGGCCGCAGACATCACGCTCGAGCCCAAGTCCCTGCCTGGCTCGTTCCAGCTCAGCGGCACCGTGACCTTCGCTTCCACCCTGCCGTCGGGCACGCGCCTCCAGCTGAGCGTGACCGAGCCCAACGACGCCCAGGCTGGGGCGCTCGACAGCAGTGACGAGGTCGCCGAACGTCCCTCGAGCTCGTCCACCAACCAGGTCAGCTGGAGCATCGACGACATCGGCGCCGGCAGCTACCTGGTGGCGCTCTCGGCCGACCTCAGCGGCGACGGCTCGATCGGCGAGGGCGATCAGGGCGGCTACTACCGCGGCACGACGACCCAACCCGCGCAGTATCAGATCGAAGCCACGGTGATCGCGGTTACCAGCTCGCGTGACGCTCTCGACTTCGGCGCCGGCTCCATGCGTTGCAAGGTCCACTGGGGCGCTGCCTGCGCGGCCGACGCCGACTGCCGCGGCGCCTCCTGCGTCTACTCATCGGGTCTGCGCACCGCACAGACGCCGGGCAAGTGCAGCGCCGGCGCCTGCGAAACCCCCGTCGCCACCTGCGATCCCGTGCTCGGCAGCGCTCCTGGCAGCCTCGTTGAAGCAAACTGCTTCGGCGGGCCGTGACTCGGCGGCGCTGCACCTGCTCGGCCCGCGTAGCGGGCCTCGCATTTGTTTTGTTTGGCGGAGTGCCTTCGCATGGCGCCTGGCCTTCCGGGTGACCTGATCGAAAGCGGCGCCTGCTCGGTCAGTTTGTCCCCCGTCGGGGATCGCGCAGCGCGTTCGTGGCTCGGGTCTCTAGTTTCGATCGAGATCTGTTCTTCCAAGACCCAAAGGTCGTTCCAGCTCGTGCTCGCTGACGCGAGCCTCGCCCAATCCCGACGACGCTGCAGGCGGGATGTCTCCATGGGCTGCTCGAGGCGGCTGAGCTTCGAGGCGTAGAGACGGCCCGTGTGCGATCAGGACCGCTCGGCGGGCTAGCCCGCCGAGCAAGTCCGCGAAACATTACAACGTGACCGAGTGACGAATAATCTCGATCAGCTTGTGATCGATGCCGGCGACCTTCGAGAGCTCTTCGATGCTCTCGAACTCACCGTGACGCGTGCGGTACTCGATGATGCGCTTCGCGCGCTGGATGCCTATTTCAGCGATCGCGGCGAGCTCTGCCTCGTCGGCGATGTTGATGCTGATCGGTCCTACGCCTCTCCCTGACATTCCGCGCTCCTTCGTTGGGGCCAGGCACAGCGCCCGGCCCGCGCAGCGTGTGCAGCATTCATGCCCCACTACGCACGATGCATGATTCTCAGCGCGAGACGCGTTGCTGAAATTCGCGCTGGTTCGATCGGGCGAGGCAGAGCGTCACGTGTGTGCGGTGCCGTCGCGTCAGTGCTGCCCGGCGAGCGTTTTGGCGCTGCTCAACGTTCCCCGTTCATCGCCAGACGGTCAGGGCGATCAGCGCTATCGCGCACGAGCTCGGGAGCGGTCGGCGCCTTCCATTCTGTGCCGCGCTGACACCGAAGCGAAGCCAGCAGCGCGCCGTGGCCGAGCAGACCGGCGATGGTCGCCGATGCCACGAAGACGAACACCGGCCCGCGCTGTTTCCTGGAATGCAGCCTCTTGAAACGTGATGGCATGGTCGCTGCGCGAGAGGTGCAACGCGCGTGCCCGAGCCTCGATATACTCGCCGCATGGTGACGGCCGGCGAGTTCCAGAAGATCTACGATCCTTCCATCGGCGAGTCCGAGCCCTGGTACATCAACGATCATTGTTTCGTCCGCGCGGAGGACGGTGTGTGGCACCTGTTCGGGATCACGCACCCCGAGCCGGCCAACCCGCTGGACGAAAAGTTCCTCGCGCACGCCACGGCCGACGACCCGTTCGGGCCGTGGCAGAAGCAGCGCGCGGTGCTGCCCGCCGATGCAGCGGTGGGTGAGACACACGTGTGGGCGCCGCACGTGCTCCGGCATGACGACCTCTACTACATGTACTACTGCGCCGGCGGCGCTTCCAACCAGGAGTACCGCATCCACCTCGCGACCTCGCGCGATCTGTTCGAGTGGCGTCGTCACCCCGACAACCCCATGCTCATCGACGGCTTCGACGCTCGCGATCCGATGGTGCTGCGCGTCGGCGACGAGTGGGTGCTCTACTACACCGCGACCAGCGCGCCCGAAGGCGGAGAGCACGTGGTAGCGGCGGTCACGAGCCCGGACCTCGTACACTGGTCGAACAAACGTGAGGTGTTCGTGCATCCCAAGCGCGGCACCTTCGGCGGACCCACCGAATCGCCGTTCGTCGTCGCGCGCGGCGGGCGCTATTTCCTGTTCGTGTGCACGAACGAGCCTTACGACGACACTGCCGTGTACGAGAGCGATTCGCCCTGGCTTTTTAGCTACGACCGCCGCGTCGGGCAGCTCGGGGCTCACGCCGCCGAGGTCGTGCAGGACGGCGAGCGCTGGCTCGTGTCCCGCTGCGGCTGGGGCCGCGGCGGCGTCTATTTGGCGGAGCTGGACTGGGGCTGACTAGCGCGGCATGCTCCGAGCGTGCCCCTCGCGGACGCCACCCGCAGCGTTGCGCTCCTGGGTCCGACGAACACCGGCAAGACCCACAAGGCGGTCGAGCGCATGCTCGAGCACCAGAGCGGGATGGTCGGGCTGCCGCTCCGGCTGCTGGCGCGCGAGATCTACGACCGCGTCAGCGCTCGCCTGGGCCAGGAACGCGTGGCCCTGATCACCGGTGAAGAGAAGCGCGTGCCGCGCCGGCCGGACTACTGGATCTGCACCACCGAGGCCATGCCGCTGACGCACGAGGTCGAGTTCCTCGCCGTCGACGAGGTGCAGCTCGCCACGCACGACGAGCGCGGGCACGTCTTCACCGATCGTCTGCTGCACGCACGTGGCGTGCGCGAGACCTGGTTCCTCGGAGCGGGCACCATGCGGCCGCTGATGGAGCGGCTGGTTCCCGCGGCCAGGCAGGAGCAACACCCGCGGCTGTCGAGCCTCTCGTTCGCCGGCAGCAGCAAGCTGTCCAAGCTCAAGCCGCGGAGCGCGGTCGTCGCCTTCTCGGTCGCCGAGCTGTACGAGATCGCCGAGCGCCTGAAGAGCCTGCGCGGCGGCGCGGCCGTGGTGCTCGGCGCCCTCTCGCCGCGTGCACGCAACGCGCAGGTGGCCATGTTTCAGGCCGGCGAGGTCGACTATCTGGTGGCGACCGACGCCATCGGCATGGGCCTGAACCTGGACGTCGATCACGTGGCCTTCGCCTCGTTGCGCAAGTTCGACGGCCGCGCGGCGCGCCAGCTCGACGACGCCGAGCTGGCGCAGATCGCCGGCCGAGCGGGGCGGTACCTGCGGGACGGCAGCTTCGGCACCGTGGCGCCGCTCGAGCTCGAGCGCGCGTCGGCACAGCGTATCGAGCAGCATCGCTTCGAGCCCGTGCGGCGCGTGCGCTGGCGCAACTCCGTCCTCGATTTCGCTTCCGCCGCGGCCCTGGTCGAATCGCTGCGCGCTCCACCGCCGGCCGCGTACCTCTGTTCGGTGCCGGACGCCGAAGACGAGCGCGCGCTTTTGGCTCTACTCGGCGACGACGCCATCGCCGAGCGGGCCGCGACTCCCGACGCGCTGCGACTGCTCTGGGACGTCTGCCAGATCCCTGACTTTCGCAGCATCCTCTTCGAGGTCCACGTCTCCTTGCTGCGCCAGATCTTTCTCGCGCTCAGTCAGGGGCCGCTCGGCAACGACTTCATCGCCGCGCACTTCGTCGAGCTCGATCGCACCGACGGTGATCGTCACACGCTGGTCGCGCGAATCGCCCGGCTTCGCACCTGGGCCTTCGTGGCCAACCAGTGGTCCTGGCTGTGCGAGCAGGAGCACTGGCAGGAGCGCCTGCGCGAGCTCGAAGATCGCCTGAGTGACGCCCTGCATCGCGCCCTGTGCGACAGCTTCGTCGCCCGCCGCGGCACGGCCAGAGCGGTCCCCGCCGCCGGCGCTGCTCGCAAGCTCCCTGCGCCAGCCGGCGTGGAGCTCGACCGCTCGCACCCGTTCGCGGCGCTCTCCGCGCTGCGCGGCAAGCTCGCTCCGGCCCCGAGCGCCAGCCCGGACGACGACGAGGCGCTCGAGGGGCTGATCGACGCGCCGCACGAGGCCTTCAGCGTGGATGGCCGGGGCAATGTCTCGGCGGGTGAGCTCAGGCTGGGCAAGCTGACGCGCGGGTCGAGCCTGCTCCTGCCGGAGTTCAAGCTGCTCGGGCTGGAGCGCGCGGGCGCGGGGTTGCGCGCTCGCCTGCAGCGCCGCCTGCTCGCCTTCGGGCGCGACGTCGCTGCGCGCCTGCTCGAACCGCTACGCGAGCTTTCCGCCACGGATTCCGGAGGCTTGCGTGCCATTGCCTACCAGCTCGAGCAACAGCTCGGTACGGCACCTCTGCGTGATCTCGAGCCGCTCCTGGCGAGCCTGGACGACGCTGCGCGGCAAAGGCTCGACGCCTCTGGCGTCGTGATCGGGCGTATCGCCGTCTACCTGCCGGCGCTGCTCGCGCCGCGAGCGCTCGCTGATCGCGCCGTCTTGCTCGCCATTTTCGATCCAGGGGCGCGCCTGCCGGAGCCGCTCGGCCGCGCATCGTATCCGGCTCGCGGGATGTCGGAGGCCGCTTGGCGTGCCCTCGGCTACGTCTTGCTCGGCCCGCGTGCCGCGCGCGTCGACCTCCTGGAACGCGCGGCCGAAGAGCTCAGCGCCGCCGCCGCACCCGCGCGCGCCCTGCGCTTTCTGGCAGTGCCGAGGCCCGAGCTCCTGCGCGTCGCTCGCAGCCTGAGCGATCGCCTGCCGGCGCCTACTGCGGCCGGCCAGCAGTAAGCTGAGTGCATACCCTCTGCGACAATTTCCTCTGAGCTCCTCGCGCTTGGAGGTCGCGTGTCGCAAGCTATACTGAGGAGTTGCCCTCGAGGTGCCCGCTGGGGCCGTGCCCATGAGTCGATTCAAGGAGTTTAGCGAGTTCGATGCCATCGGCCTCGCGGAGCTCGTCCGCAAGCGTGAGGTCAGCCCGGTCGAGCTCTGCGAGGAGACCATCGAGCGCATCGAGCGGGTCAATCCTCAGCTGAATGCGGTGATCGCCAAGCTGTACGATCGAGCGATCGTGCAGGCCAAGGCGGGCACCGCGAGCGGTCCGTTCGCCGGTGTGCCGTTCCTGCTCAAGGATCTGCTGTCTCCGCTCGCGGGCGTTCCGTTCACGTCCGGCAGCCGGCTGTACAGAAACTTCGTGCCGAAGCACGACGCCGAGATGGTGCGGCGCTACAAGGCAGCCGGGTTCAACATCGTGGGCAAGACGAGCACGCCCGAGTTCGGCATCTTGCCCGTCACCGAGCCGGTGCTGTTCGGGCCGTGCCGGAACCCCTGGGACATTTCCCGCACACCCGGAGGCTCGAGCGGTGGCGCCGCGGCGATGGTCGCGGCCGGTGTAGTGCCAGCGGCGCACGGCGGGGACGGCGGCGGCTCCATCCGCATCCCCGCGTCGTGCTGCGCCCTGTTCGGGCTCAAGCCGACGCGCGGCAGAAACCCTGCTGGTCCCGACGCCAGCGAGCACTGGCTCGGCATGGCCATCGAGCATGTCCTCACCCGCAGCGTGCGCGACAGCGCGGCCATTCTCGACGTGACCTCGGGTCCGGAGGCGACCAGCCCGTACTGGGCGCCGCCGCCCCATCGCCCTTTTTTGGAGGAGGTAGGGACGCCGCCCGGCCGGCTGCGCATCGCCTTCACCGACGTGCCGCACCTGCCCAGCGAAGTGCACCCTGACTGCCGGGCGGCACTGCGCGACGCCGTCAGCCTCTGTCGCGAGCTCGGGCACGAAGTGGTGGAAGCCAGCCCTGCGCTCGACGGCGAATCTGTCGCACATGCCTTCTTCACGGTCATCGCCGGCTCGATCGCCGCCGGAATCAGCCTGTGCGAACGGGAGCTCGGGCGCCGGCCGGCCGGTGACGACCTGGAGATTTCCACCTGGCTCGGCGGCCTTTTGGGCGAGCAAATGTCGGCCGGCGACGCCATCGCTGCCCAACAGCTGTTACAGCACTATGCTCGTATCGTGCACGAGTTCTACCGCGACTACGACGTGCTGCTCACCCCGACGCTGGGCAGCCCGCCGCTCAAGATCGGTGACCTGGAGCCGACCGGCGCCGAGCGCCTCGCGCACAAGACGATCGCCAACCTCAAGTTCGGCTCGGTGTTGCGCCTCAAGCGCGTGATCAAGGCGACCGTCAATCGCGTGTTCGCCTTCGTGCCCTTCACGCCGCTGGCCAACATCACGGGCCAGCCGTCGATGAGCGTGCCGCTGTTCTGGAACGCCGCCGGGCTGCCGATCGGCACGAACTACACCGCGCGCTTCGGTGACGAGGCCACGCTCTTTCGCCTGGCCGCGCAGCTCGAGGCGGCTCGCCCCTGGATCAAGCGCCGCCCACGGCTGCACTCGAACGCATGAAACAGCGTCTGGTGCTGGCCTGGGACCTCGGAACCTCGGGCGCCAAGGCCGGCGTGGTCACGCCCCAGGGCGAGGTGCTGGCCAGCGAGTTCGTGCCCACCGGGCTCGAGCTCCTGCCCGACGGCGGCGCCGAGCAGAAGCCCGACGAGTGGTGGAGCGCGCTGTGCACGGCGACCGAGCGTTTGCTCGCGAACCCCGCCGTCGATCGCTCCGCCATCGCCGCGATCGGCGTGACGGCGCAGTGGTCGAGCACCGTGGCGGTCGACGCCCTGGGCGCGCCGCTCGGCAACGCCATCATCTGGATGGACTCGCGCGGCGCGCGACACGTGCGCGAGCTCGTGGGCGGCCCGATCCAGGTCGCGGGCTACTCACCGCTCAAGCTCCTGCGTTGGATCCGCGTCAGCGGCGGGGCGCCCGGCCGCGCCGGCAAGGACTCGCTGGCGCACATCCTCTACCTCAAGCACGCGCAACCAAAGCTCTACGAGCGCACGCACTGCTTCCTGGAGCCCAAGGACTACCTGACGTTCCGCCTGACGGGACGCCAGTGCGCCACGTACGACTCCATCGCCCTCTACTGGTTGACCGACAACCGCGATCCCAACCGCATCAGCTACGACCAGGCCCTGCTCGGCATGACCGGGATCCCGCGCAGCAAGCTGCCGGAGCTGTGCCCCGCCAGCGAGATCCTGGGCAAGCTCTTGCCCGAGCACGTGAAGCGCTTCGGCCTCGATCCCTCGGTGGTGGTGGCCGCGGGCGCGCCCGACGTGCACTCGGCGGCGATCGGCGCGGGCACGACGCGCGACTTCGACGCGCACCTGTACGTCGGCACCTCGTCCTGGATCTCGTGCCATGTACCGCGCAAACGAACCGACGTCGTCCACAACATGGCGGCGCTGCCTGCGGCGATCCGCGGGCGCTACCTCCTGCTCAACGATCAGGAGACCGCCGGCGCGTGCCTGACCCAGCTGCGTGACCGGGTGCTCTACGGCGACGACGAGCTCGGCACACCCGCGCCGGACGACGTCTTTCAGCGCTTCGATCGCGCCGCCGCCAAGGCACCCGCCGGCAGCAGGCGTCTCATCTTCCTGCCCTGGCTCTACGGCGAGCGCACACCGGTGGAAGATCGCACCCTGCGCGGCGGCTTCATCAACTACTCGCTGCAGCACGATCGCCGCGATCTCGTGCGCGCGGTGCTCGAGGGCGTGGCCTACAACTCGCGCTGGTTGCTGGGCGCGGTGGAGAGCTGCACCAGCCGGCGCATGGCGGAGCTGCGCTTCATCGGCGGCGGCGCCGACTCGGCGCTGTGGTCACAGATCTTCGCCGACGTGCTCGATCGCCCGCTCCTGCGCGTGGAGAACCCCAGGCTGTCGAACCTGCGTGGCGCGGCGATGATCGCCCTGGTGGCCATGGGCGAGCTCGACTTCGCCGAGGTGCCGCAGCGCGTGCCGGTGGTGGGTCGCATCGAGCCGCGCGCGGAGCATCGCGCCATCTACGACGAGCTCTTCGGCGAGTTCCTGGCCCTCCACGGCGCGCTCTCGCCCAGCTTCAAGCGCCTCAACGCGGACGCATCATGAAGCCGGTGACCAAGCTCCTCGACTGGGCGTTCACTCAGGGCAAGCGCATCCCGGCAGTCCGCCGCCGCATCGAGCGCGAGTACGAGACCATGCTCGCGCCGATCGCCGCCCAGCTTCACCCCTACCGCGACGAGCTGCCCACCTTCGCGTCGCTGCCGGCAGACGGGCTCCCCCGTGAAGCCGTGCTCGAGATGGTGCGCGGCATGAGCGAGCGCGAGCGTGAGCGCTGGCAAAAAGGCCTGGTCTCGGGCGCGGTGTACCAGGGTGACCCCGGTCACATCGAGTTCCTCAATCGGATCTACGCGCTCTCCTCGCAGACCAACCCGCTGCACGCCGACGTCTGGCCCAGCATCGCCAAGTTCGAGGCCGAGATCGTGGCCATGACGGCGAGCATGCTCGGCGGCCTGCCCGACCGCGAGATCGTCGGCGCCGTCACCTCCGGCGGCACCGAGAGCATTCTCCTGGCGATGCGAGCCTACCGCGAGCGGGCGCGCGCGCGCGGCCAGGCTCGCGCCCAGGTCATCGCCCCGGACAGTGCTCACGCCGCCTTCGACAAGGCCGCCGAGACGGTCGGCATCGAGCTCGTGCGCGTGCCGGTCGGTGCCGACTACCGCGCCGACGTCGCCGCCATGAAGCGCGCGCTGAGCTCGAACACCGTCGCGCTGGTCGGCTCGGCGCCGTCGTTTCCGCACGGCGTGATCGATCCGATCAAGGAGCTGGCGGACCTCGCCCGCGCTCACAAGCTCGGCCTGCACGTCGACGCCTGCCTGGGCGGCTTCGTGCTGCCCTTCGCGCGCAAGCTCGGTTACCCCGTCCCGAGCTTCGATTTCAGCCTGCTCGGCGTGACCTCGATGTCCGCCGACACGCACAAGTACGGCTACGCTGCCAAGGGCACCTCGGTCGTGCTCTACCGCGGCGCGGAGCTGCGTCGTCACCAGTACTTCGTCAACACGGACTGGCCCGGAGGGCTCTACTTCTCGCCCACCTTCGCCGGCAGCCGTCCGGGCGCGCTCAGCGCCGCTTGCTGGGCCGCGCTGGTCAGCATCGGCGAGCGCGGCTACCTCGAGTCCACCCGCCGCGTGCTCGAAACCGCCGCCACGATCAAGGCGGGCATTGCCACCATCCCCGAGCTCCGCGTGCTCGGCGAGCCGCTGTTCGTGATCGCCTTCGATTCGCCGACGCTCGACGTCTACCGCGTGCTCGACGGCATGAGCGAACGCGGCTGGAGCCTGAACGGCCTGCAGCGCCCGGCGAGCCTCCACCTCTGCGTCACGCAGCGCCACACGCAGCCCGGTGTGGCCGAGCGCTTCCTCGCCGATCTGCGCACCGTCGTCGCCGCCGTGCGCGGCTCCCCAGCCAAGAACGAAGGCATGGCTCCCATCTACGGCCTGGCCGGCTCCTTCCCCGTGCGCGGCGCGATCGGCGAGCTCCTCCGCCGCTACGTCGACAAGCTCTACGAACCCTGATTTCCTGGGTTGGTAACAAACCGGGCGTGCACCGCCTTTGCGAGGCGGGCGGAGCGCGCCTCGCGGTTTTGTTTGTTTTGCGGAGTGGCTGCGCATCGCGCCTGGCCTTCCGGGTGACCTGACAGAAGGCGGCGCCTGTTCGGTCAGTTTGTCCCCCGTCGGGGATCGCGCAGCGCGTACGTGACCCTCGTCTCGTTCGCGGATCGTGATCTGGCGGTGCCAAGACCGTGAGCTGGATCCAGTTCAGCCCGCTGACGCGGGCTTCGCGCAATCCCGACGGCGCCGCAGGAATGAACGGCCTGGCTCGTGGATTTGGCGAGGACCTTGCGCAACCCGATGTTTTGCTGGAATGCGTGCCGGCCCCTGCGCATCGCGTGGAGGTCTCCTTCGCTTGTTGCCGCCTCCTGCCGCTAGGTTTGATGGCCGCAAAGG
>DATLIL010001105.1:0-6589 GCA_035539475.1 Polyangiaceae bacterium | reverse complement strand
GGGGCAACGCCCCAGCGAGACCTCCCCGAGATGAGACCCAGGCCTCGGGAGTACCCCTCGCGTCGCAGGTTGGGTTTACAATATCTGCGCATGGCGACCGATACTGCGGCTTCGACCACCGAGAACAGCGCGCTGGGCGACGGCCAGCGCGGCGCGCCTGCGCAGCCGTACCTCTTCGTCGTGTTGCATTGCGACAGCCCCCTCTCCGGCAGCGCTCGTTACGGGCTCGCCGACGTTGACGTCGTCTCCCTCGGCCGCGGCGCGGCGCGCTCGGCCACGCGCGAACGCCACGGATCCCTGGAGCGGCTCGTCATCCGCCTCCCGGGCAACACCATCTCGTCGTCCCACGCCGGCCTCGCCCGTGAAGGCGCGGGCTGGGTCCTCGAGGACAAGCAGTCGAAGAACGGCAGCTTCGTCAATGGGCAGCGCATCACCCGCGTCGCGCTGCACGACGGCGACATCATCGAGATCGGTGGTGTGCTCCTGTGCTACCGCGCTGCCCTTCCCACCTCCCCTGGCGCTGCCCTCGATCTCGACACGGCCATGACCGCGCCTCCTGCCCCGGGCCTCGCCACGCTCCTGCCAGGGCTTGCGGCGCAGCTCGCCGCCCTGGAGCGTATCGCTCGCATGCCGGTCCCCGTGCTGCTCCTCGGCGAGACGGGCAGCGGCAAGGAGGTGCTGGCGCACGCCGTGCACACCCTCTCGGGCCGCCCTGGGCCCTTCGTCGCCGTCAATTGCGGTGGCCTGCCGACCTCGCTCCTGGAGAGCCAGTTCTTCGGGCATGTCAAGGGCTCCTTCACCGGCGCCGCGCGCGACGAACTTGGCTACGTGCGCGCTGCCGATGGCGGCACCCTCTTCCTCGACGAGGTCGGCGACTTGCCGCTGCTGGCGCAGGCGGCCCTGCTGCGGGTGCTCCAGGAGCGCGAGGTCGTGCCGGTCGGGCGCACGCACCCGGTGAAGGTCGACCTGCGCGTCGTCGCCGCCACGCACAAGCCGCTGGCAGAAATGGTCATTCGTGGTGAATTCCGCGGTGACCTTTTGGCGCGCCTGTCGGGCTATCGCCACACGCTCTTGCCGCTCCGCGAGCGGCGCGAGGACCTCGGCGTGCTGATTGGCGCTCTTTTGCGGCGCCCGGAGTTCCCCGCGGGCGACGGCGTCCGTCTCACCACCGCTGGCGGCCGGCGGCTCTTGGGCTACGACTGGCCTCTCAACATCCGGGAGCTCGCGCAGCTCCTGTCGGTGGCCGTGGCGCTGGCCGACGGCGGCGTCATCGAGCCCTCGCACCTGCCGGACACCTCGCGACCGCCGCCGCGCGCTCCAGCGCCCACACCGGAGCCCATCGCATCCATCGAGCCAGAGGCGCTGCGCTCGCATCTGATGGCGCTGCTCGAGAAGCACCAGGGCAAGGTGAGCCACGTGGCCCGCGACATGGGCAAGGCGCGGATGCAGATCCACCGCTGGATGCAGCGCTTCGGGCTCAATCCTGACGACTTTCGGGGCTGAGCGCATCGCCTGCGCGCTGATCCCGTTCCTGTCACGGTCACGGTCGCTGTTACGTATGACCGTCCGGACGCTCTCGAGGGTTACAACTTCATCGCGACACGCAGGGACTTCAATCTCACCGCATAGCTCTGGGTATCGTTGAGCGTGATTCCCAGCAGCCGCTCCTTTTTGACGTCGACGGTGATGATCCAGCTCAGGAGCAGCCCCATCATGGCGCCTTCGGTCTGCGTGTTTTGGACGGCGAAGAATATGTTGTACAAGTACGTCGTACTATGTGCCGTTTCCGTTTGAAAGAATAGCCACGAGGAGGTTTGCTGGGTCGCCAGGTTCGTGAACGTCGAAGTCACCGCCGCCAAGACCTGATCGCGGAGGTGACCTTCCGTCAAGAGCGCGAGCGGCAGTCCGGAGACATGATAATCGACGAGCGCACGGACTTGTGCGTTGGGCTTCTCGACCGTGATGTCGTCCCCATAGACGTACTTCAATCGATTGTCTTGGCGAATGATTTCAAGTGCCTTGGCGACGTCGAGATCGAGGTTCTCACGGATGGCGGGCACGAAGCACCGACTCAACCACACCGCGGCAGCCACGTGCTGCGAGTCCACGGACACGATATCGACGAAAGGGAGCGGGCCATCGCTGGGGGGAGGGTGGCCCGCACTTGGATCGAACAAACGAACCTGTTCCTTGGTCATGTCACGTCACCTCTGTACGGCTCGCCGATGGCTGCCGGCTACGCTGCCAGCCAATGGGACATCGCCACCGGCAGGATATGCCGGGGCGACTCTCCTGCTATACCAAGAGCGTAGCCCAGATGGGGCCGAGGACCTGGACGTCGAACGTCGCCTTGTCCGAAAGCATCAGCTCGAGCACGTCCTCTCTCTTCTTGTCGATCGTGATCTCGAAAGCCAGCAAGGCCCCGATCCGGAGGGGGCTCTGCGCTGACTTGGCCAGGCCGAGCAGCATGTACCGGTACGTGGTGCTGGAGCCATGAGGACTGAAGAAAAGATAGGCCGCCCCCTCTTGCTCGGCGAGGCTCGTGAAGACTTTCCCAAGAGCCGCGTCGAGCTTCTCGACGAGCGACGGCGTCGATCCGGAAAACGCAATCTTCATCGCAGCAGCGACCTGGTCCACCACTTCCTTGACCGAGCCCTTGAAGCCGGTTGCTTTATGGTTGAAGGTTCCCTTTATCGTCGTGTTGGGATCTTTCTGAATGATGTCCAGTAGGCGATCCGTGTCGAGCTTGAGATCCGCACCGATGGCGGAGCTGATGCTCTCGTTGATCTGAAAGACATCCTGCGGCGCGATGTCCCCGTCCGTGATGAGCTTGAACCGATGGCGCTCGGTCTCCTTTTGCATGGGCGGGGGAATGGCCATGACCTGATCGTGCTTGACAATCGACATTTTCGTCTCTCCTGTGGCAAGCCCACGTACGTACTCGGCGCTGCGCCGTGGGGCAAACGGCGAGCTGCTTCCTGCGACCTCGGCAAGGTCCATCAGGATCTTCAAGAAGCATGCCGCGTATGTCTCCGCTCGCAGCGACGTTCGCGTGCCGTACTCGACGGGGTCTTGTCTGGAAAGGACGCGCCATTTCTATCTGCGCACGTCCACCCGGCGTCGGCTCTCGGGTGCAGGTCGTATCACCCTGTCGCGTTACAGTAACCGTTACAGTAACCGTTACGATGACACGATGGCCTTGCCGCCGCGCGCGGCGTCGGCGCTCTGGACGCCATCGCATCGACACACATCGCTTCGACGAGGTTCGTTGCTGGTCGAGCGGAGTCTTCCCCAACCTCGGATATGGGGAGGCGCCCGCGAAACACCTGGCATACACGTTGCTGAGCACCAAGGACACATGACTTTCGATGCGCCCCTTGCGGGGCCGAAGAGTCATTCCACTCGACGGAGCTCAGTCCGTCGGTTCTCGAGAAAAGGAGACCCGTCATGATTACGAATCTATCCGCTGGAATGGACGCCGAAGCCAACGCGAAGCTGGAACGGCTGATCGCCGCCACGCGTTCGCTCGCGCCTTCGCAGATTCATCGGCTGGATGACGACCATGTCCTCGTCGCCATCCCGCTGACGTCGGCGCAACCCGCGCGGAGGGCGCAGGTCGCCGTGGCGGCGACGCGTAGCGACGACATCCCCTACAAAGATATCACGGAGGTGCAGCCGCAGCACCTGGCACAGGCAATTCGCCTGAGCAAGACGTTCGAGCCTGCCATCGACAGGAACACCCTCGAGATGGACCTGGGTAAGGCGCTCGATATCGTCCAGCAAAATCAGACGATGACGGTCGTGGGTACGTTGAACACGACTGTTGTGGAGCACGAGAACAAGGTGGAAGCGACCGTGGACAAGGTGCTCGCGATCTTGCTGGAAGCATTCCAGCTCGCACTATCGGCACCCCTGAAAACGGCCCTCACAGCGGCCGTCACGAACACGTTCACCAACCTGACCACGCAAGAAGGGGGCGCGTGGATCTTCTATCAGTCGTCGACCTCGACGAACTGCACGTACGTGTACAACATCCTGTTCGCGGTCCAGAACGACAAGACCGGTGGGGTCATGCTGGCCCTTCCCATCAGCTACAAAATCACTGTCAACAAGGACAAGAAGACCGTGCTCTTCATCACGCTCAAAGACGTCGCCGACTATTCGGTCGAGATCAAGGGCGTTCGCGTGGCCCAGATCCTCGAGTAGATGCACGGCCCCGGGCGGACGCCGCGGGGGTACTTCATGCACGACGGCGATCGCGCGCGTGCGCTGAGCCAGCTCGAGCTTGCCGCCTACGATTACGCGTCCGCGCTGGTGATGCGGGACGATCCCCACGCCGGCGAAGCGATGACCAGAGCCTCGGAGCCAGAGGCCGGGCCGTAGCACTGGGTGCGCCAGCAACCGAACCAGAAAGATAACCACCATGTCGAACGCGAACTTCTCCGAGCCCGTCACGGTAGGGATCAAGCGAACGGAAAAACTGACCAAGGTGGTCAGTGAAGGCCTGGAGAGCATTCTTCAGGTCGTGTACACGCCCGCCGAGGATCTGGAGGACCCCCGTCCCACCGCGCCTCTCTCCCCCACGGATGCGGCCGTCGTGAAGGCGAGGAAGTATGCGGCGCGCACGGGCTCGCTCGCGAGCTCGCTGAGCGACCTCCTCGGCGCGGGCTTCATCCTCGAGCTGCATAAGGAGTGGAAGGAGCACACCCGCGATGCCGCCCTCTACGTGGGGCTCGAGGCCATGAAAACCCTGGCGATCAACATCGCGAACATCATCGACTACGTGTCGAAAACCTCCCCGTCCCCGAAGTCGTAGCACGGCCAGGCGTCGGGCCCGGCTGCCAACGCCTCATGGCCTGGGCTGCTCCCAGGCCATGCCTGACGCCTTCCACCGCGTGTCATCTGCCAGAACTCCGCCCCGCGGGGCGTCCCATCCTGTCGTCGGGACCCCGACGTTGCTGTCGGGCAAACCTTTGCATCCACGACCGATGCTCATCGGACGCGTGCCGGGGGCCGGCGTCCGTGCGGAAACGGCGGTCGCGATAGATCCGGGGTGTGACCTATGCGTCCCGGCCGTGGCACCGGAGGAAGGGGGCGCCGCTCCCGCAAGGACAGGAATGCTCCGGTTGAACGGCGATATCACCGGGGGAGGGACGAACTGTCACGGTATGTTCATGCGACAACGTCGTGCCCACTCGATCTCCCAAGGCACGCTGCACGTTCGCCATCTCTGCGAGCGTCGCGCGCTCCGCGGTGCTGTCGCCTGCGTCACGAAAGATATGTAACAATCGTTCGAAGCACAGGAGGGCACGATCCCGATCCCGTGAGGCGACACAGATTGTGACCATCATCTTGAGCGCGCCGACCTCCGTGGGCGTGTTTCCCGTGGCGCGAAGGGTCGGTAGGGCCTGCTCGAGGTCGGCGATGGCAGCCGCCGGATTGTCCAAACCAAAATGAGCGGCGCTCATGTCGACGAGGGTGATGGCCTCGTCCGCGCGGTTGCCCAGGGCGCGGTGAATCGCGAGGGCTTGTTCGAAGCAAGCGAGTGCGCGGGCCGGATCGCTCATCAGCAGGTAGGCCAAGGCGGTGCTGTGGAGCGTCGATGCCTCGCCCGCGCGGTCGCCGAGGGCACGACGGAGGTGCAGCGCCTGCTCGAAGAGCGAAAGCGCGCGTGGGAGATCGCCCACCTCGCGATAGATGATGGCGAGGTTGTTGAGGACAGACAACTCAACCATTCGATCGCCCGCGCGGCGAGCGACCCGCAGGGCCTCTTCGGAAATCGAAGCAGCGCCCGCCTTGTCCCCCGCGGTGCGAAGGAGTTCGGCGATGTTGCTCAGGATGAAAACCTCATAGGCATCCTCGCCCGCAGCACGAACGAGCGGCAAGGCTTTCTCGAAGCGCGAAATCGCCGTCGCCTTGTTCCCCACCGAAGCTTCGAGGGAGGCGGATTTGAGGAGCACACGGAACTCGCCTTCGTGATCCTGGATCGCGCGAAAGAGCCGTGCGGATCCCTCGAAGAACGAGAGCGCCCGCGCGTGATCCCCAGCCTCGCCATGGGCATCGGCAAGGCTTTCGAGAAGCGCCGCTTCCCCGTTGTGCTCCTTCAGCTCACGAACGATCTCGAGCGCTTGTTCGAAACAAGCGATCGACTGCCTCGTGTTTCCTGTCTTTTTATGGGCGAATCCGAGCTTGTTGAGTGTGACGGCCTCGCCAAGGCGATCGCCGGCGGCGCGAAAGGTGAGCCGTGCCTGTTCGAGCTCCGTGACGCTCTCGTCGCGCATAGAGATGCTCTCCACGCCACCCCTCGTCTTCGGGTTGACGGAGGAACGTCGTACCACGCGCGCGAGATGCGCTACAAGTTGTCTCCCATCGTTCGGAGGCCTCCTCGGCAGGTCCGCTATGGGAACTCCCCAAACACCTGCGGGCGACCCACGATTTCTTATGTGGCTTCCCCCAGGACAACCCCAACGGCGGGGACCTGGCGACGGGGGCGCGTCTCGCAGGCGCGCGGGCACGTGTCCCAAGTCGCGTGACAATCTCGAACGATCTCCACGTCGTGCGCGCGCGCTTCCGCCTCGCTCGCGCGCGC
>DATLIL010001104.1:0-3213 GCA_035539475.1 Polyangiaceae bacterium | reverse complement strand
GCCAGATGGTCGAGTAGCCGTACGAGGTGCCGAGCTCCAGGATGACGGGCGCTGCCAGACTCTTGGCCAGGATATTCAGGAGCCGTCCGCTCTCGGGACCTACTGGAAGCAGGAACTCGTCGATGACCTGGGGGAACGTTCCGTCCTGGATCGCCCCCAGCAAGCGTGGGTGTTCACTCTCGAGCCGCCGGTGATACTCGTCGAGGACTGCCGAGATAGCGGGATCGTTCGTGGAGTCCATGGCTGTCATCGCTATGCCGGGCCGCTCGGCTGCTGTCGACTGTCCTCACTTTCGAGGACTCAGAATCTAAGCGGCGCTCCGGCGCTCCGAGCGTAACTGTATGAAATTACTGCCCAACTCCCGTTGGCACCGAACCTGCTCAAGGACATGCCCCACGGAGACGAAGCAATGTCCTACTCCATCGCGGTTCTGGGTTTTCTGGTCGCCTTTCCCCATTTCGACGGAGGCAGCCCGGCCGCCAGCAACATCACTGCGGCGGCGTCGCCGAGGCTCGAGCCGGCTCCGGTCGAGGCACGAACGCGTGCTGCCGGCGTCGAGCTCGAGTCGGTCGCCCGTGTGCTCGCGTTGCTGCCTGACCAGACCGAGCTTCCGATCTGTGCTGACCTGGACAAGCGACGTCAGCTGCGCGGTCGTCTGGATCCGGCCGTCGTCGAGGCAGCCCGCTGGTTCTTGAACCTGCCGATGGGCGCCGGGCGCTTTCTCTCGCTGAACGGCAAGCGCTACGCGTTCTGCCTGGAGCGTCACTACCATCCGCCGGGATACACGCGTGGCCCGCAGGGCTGGCACAAGGGAGTCACGGTCTACGATGCCGTGTAACTCCGCTCGCTCTCACTCCTCATCGTCGATCGCGCGCTTCAGCTCGTAGCGTTGGAGCAGCCGGTGCAAGTACATGCGGTCGATCTTGGCCTTGCGCGCCGCGCGGCTCACGTTGCCGCCGGCCCAGGCCATCAGCTGCTCCAGGTAGGCCCGCTCGTAGGTGCTGATCAGTCGTTCCTTGCCGACCTTGAACGGCTCGTCGATACGCGCACCCAGCATCAGCTCTTCCGTGGGAGGTTCTCCCTCGGCATCGAGCGAGGGCGGCGGCATCGACGCGGCCTTGGGATCGTTCAGCACCAGCGCTCGCTCGACGTAGTTCCTGAGCTCCCGCAGGTTGCCGGGCCAGTCATGCTCGCTCACCTCCTGCAGCACCTCTTCGGTGAAGAGCACTTCCGAGTCGGTAGCGTCCATGCGCTCGAGAAAGGTGCGCACGAGCAGCTGGATGTCCTCCACGCGCTCGCGCAGGGGCGGCAGCCGTACGGTGATGACGGAGAGGCGAAAATAGAGGTCCTCGCGAAAGCGACCGCGATTCACCTCTCGTTCCAGGTTGCGGTTCGTGGCGGCGATCACGCGCACGTCGACCTTGCGGGCTTCGTTTTCTCCTGCGCGCCGGATCTCGTGCGACTCCAGCGCGCGCAGCAGCTTGGGCTGCATGTCGAGCGGCATCTCGCCGATCTCGTCCAGAAAGAGGGTGCCGCCATGAGCCGCCTCGAACGCGCCGATCCTCATGCGGTTGGCACCGGTGAACGCTCCGCGCGCGTGACCGAAGAGCTCGCTCTCGATCAGCGTGGGCGATATCGCGCTGCAGTCGAGGGTGAGGAAGGGGTTCTTCGCTCGCGGTCCACGGCGTACGATCTCCTGTGCGACGAGCTCCTTGCCCGTGCCGCTCTCGCCCTGGATGAGCACGGTGGCCTCGCTGTTCGACACCTTCTCCAGAATGCTGAAGACCTGGCGCATCGCGACGGACGCGCCGTGCAGGTCGCCGAAGCAGGACTTCTCGGGCAGGCGCACGGTGCCGGCCGCGCCCAGCTTTTTCACCCGGATCAGCGAGTCACCCAGGGTGAGCTCCGCTCTGCCGCTGGGCAGATCGGCGTCCCTGACGCGCACGCCGGCGACGAGCGTGCCGTTCAGCGAGCCATTGTCGGTCAGCGCCCAGCCGCTCGCCTTGAGCGTGAGGCTGCAGTGAAAGCGGGAGACGAGTCGGTCCTCGAGCACGAGGTCGTTGCTCGGATGAGACCCGATCCGGAGATGTTCGCCTTGCAGCTCGACGCGCCGATCACTGGTCTTGCCGCCCTCGCGCAGGACCTCGAACTCCAATCGCGGCACCGCGACGAGGCTATCCAGCTTGATCTGCGGATACGTCTGTCCGCTCGCGTCCGTCATCCGATCGCCGTCGTTCATGCGCCACTCGAAAGGATAAGGCGAATTCGGCCGCTGGTCGTGCCCGAAATCGGCGATGTTCAGAAATTCTCGCTTACGTCTTTTTCGGCGGCACCGGGTAGTGCTGCTCGAGCTCGGTGTGTCGCGTGAACCCGAGCGCTTCGCGTTGAATGCGTACGTAGTGCAGTCGTAGCAGCACGTCTTCGCGCTGGGTGTTGAAGCGCTGCACGAGGTCCTGGCGACCCGCGCCGTCACTGGCTTCGAGGCGCCCGAGCTCCTCGTCCAGGAGCTCCAGCGCAGCCAGCCCTGCCTCGAGGCGGCGTGCCGAGCTGCCCAGCGAATGGGCCGCTTCTTCCACGAGCTCGCGGTGCAGCGCCGCGAAATCACCACGCAGCGCCGCGATCCCCGAGAACGCGGGGTAGTCGCTGGTGCCCCGGGCCTCACTCGCGACTTCTCGCGCAATTTGCCGCAACCGATCGGACATCGGTCGAAAAGCTAGCACGCCTTTTCGATGTCGCTCAGTTGCAGGTCACGTTGACTTCGTGCACGGACCACCACGACCCTCCGGAGGCCGCGGTCAGCTCGATCAGGAGGTATTGCCCTGTCGCCACGCTGGGCAGCGTGATGGTCGTGGTGCCCGTCGCGGATCCGGCACCGGTGATCTGTGGCGTGCCGGCCGTGTTCTCGTTCGTGTCGGACACCGTGACGGCGTAGCCGACCGGGTAGTCGCCGGTGTCGCTCGACGTCAGCACCACCTGCTTGACCGTCGTGCTCGCGCCGAAGTCGATCTGCAACCACATGCCGCTCGCCTGAACCGCGCCGGTCGAGAATCGCGTCGAGGCGCTGCCGTCGATGGCGTAGTCCGCCGGATTGCACAGTGGGTCGGCCGTGTCGGTGCACATGTTCGAGAAGTCCGAGGCCGTGGCCGTCCAGCCCGTCTTGGCCGGGATCGTCTCGCAGTCGCCCGAGCCACCGCCGCCGGTCCCGCCGCCGCC
>DATLIL010001103.1:0-6824 GCA_035539475.1 Polyangiaceae bacterium | reverse complement strand
GTGTATTCTGATTCGATGCGCCTCGTTTCAGTTGCTGTCGGACTGGTTCTGCTCTGTTCGGCGTCGTCCGCTGTCTCCGCGGCCGCCGAAGCGGTCCCGCTGGAGGCGAAGGGCGCCGAGGCAAAGAAGTCGCTCAGCGATGCGCAGGTCAGGCAGATCCTGATCGACGAATCGATCGCTGCGTACCCCGGCAACTGTCCGTGCCCGTACAGCACCGCGAGGAACGGTTCACGTTGTGGAAAGCGCAGCGCCTATAGCCGCGAGGGTGGTGAGGCACCGCTTTGCTATCCGAAGGACGTGTCGGCGGAGATGGTCGAGGAGTACCGCGCCGCGCATCCCGCGGAGTGAGCGGAGGCGCTTCCAGGGTCCGTAGGTCGCGTGAGCTACCCGCACTGTTGCTTGACGCAGCTCTGGTCGCTCGCGCAGGCGGTGTCGCAGTCGCCGCAGCTGGTGTTCAGGCTGCTGTCGCACCACTCGCCGGCCGAGATCGCGCCGTCGCACTCGCAGAGGTAGACCAGCGCGGCGTTGCAGCGGTCGTCGTTCCAGCCACCGCTGGCGCGGATCTCGACGCAATCTTCGTCGTCGAAGAGGCTGTTGGGTTCTCCGTCGGCCCCGTCGGCGCCGCCTGCGCCGCCTGCGCCACCCGCGCCGTCCGCGCCGCTCCAGAAAGTCAGCGAGAATGCCCGGTCGGTGACCCAGCGAAACTCACCTTCGGTTCGCGAGTCATCGGCGCCGAGCCATGCCAGCTGGTGCGTCGACTTCACGTCGGTGAGGCTCTCCTCGGCGAACGACGCGGCGTAGTCGTTCTCGGCTTGGCTCCCGATCACGATCAAATGGCCGCCGTCGCTCTCGCAGTCCTGCTCGGCTTCGACCCAGCCGCGCCCGGTCGTCACCTCGCGGTAGCGTGAGGTCAGGCCGGCGACGCTGATCGTGTAGCTCGGGGGACAGACGAGCTCGGGTGGCGCACCGGCTTGGCCGCCTTCTGCCGCCGTGCCCGCATCGCCGGCGATCGCTGCTTCACCGGCGGCTCCAGCTCCGCCGGAGGCTGCAGGCGTTCCGCCGCTCGCGCTCGCCGAAGAGCTCGGCACGAGGTAAGCGGCCAGAGGCGTGTCGTGGCGCCCGCACGATGCCAGCACCAGAGCTGCGAGGCTGGGTAAGGCGAGGGCTGCCCTCACTCCACGAACCGCTGCAGCCTGACGGCGTGGGGGCTCTTCGGGTAACGCTCGACGAAGCGCTTGGCGCGGGCCCGCGCCGCGGACGAATCACCGGTCGCGCCCAGCGCTTCGATCGTGAGCACCTCGCGTTCCTGGGAGAGCACCGAACGCGGGTAGCGTGACTCGAGCGTGCGCAGCACCTTGAGCGCTGCGCCGCCTTGACCCGACTGGATCAGGCGATGTGCCTGCGAGACGAGCCGACCTTCCTCGCCGAGCGTCGAGGTCGACACCGAGGGACGGGTTGCGGGCGCAGGAGGCCTGTCCGGGGCTTCGAGCACGGACGCCGACTGCTCCGCCTGCTCGGGTGTCGCCGGCGGCTCAATCGGTGCAGTCACGGCTGGGGCGCTGTGCGGCGCCGACGGTGGCAGTGTGTGCTCGCTACGATCGGACTCGAGGAACCGACCGCCGGTCCAGAGTGCCGCGCCCGTTGCCACGACGCCGACGGCGATCTTGGCAGCGAGACCAAAGGTCGTCGCGGTCGAGCTTGCCGCCGAAATCGTGGCGGCCGTCTTCAGTCCGGGCAGCACCGCCGACAGGGCCGCCCAGCCTTGATCGACGCTCCCGGCAGGCGGCGCCTGTGCGTTCAGGCGCTTGAGCAGCAGGCGCTCGTCCCTGAGCGCACCATCCGTTTCTTGCAGCCAGGGGCGATCAGACATCGAGCGCACCCTCCTTCCGAAGCTCGGCGAGGCGCGCGCGAAACGAGTCGCGAGCGCGATTGAGACGCGAGCGCACCGTGTTGACGGAGGTCCCCATGAGCTCCGCGATCTCGGGCCCGGTCATCTGCTCGAGCTCGTGCAGCACGAAGACCTCGCGCTGCTCCGCAGGCAGCGACTCGAGCAGGCGGATGGCGAGCGCCAGCTGCCGCTTCTGGAGCAGCTTCTCGCTCGAGTCGTCTCCCGCCGCGCTGTCCGCAGTCAGCGCGTCACTCGCCGCGACCTCGAGACGAACGGCCGCGGAACGCATGAAGTCCCGTCCCACTCGCAGCGCGATACCGCAGAGCCAGGTGCGCAGCGACGAACGCTGCTCGAACTCGCCCAGCTTGCGGTGCGCGATGAGGAAGACGTTGTGGGTCACGTCGGGGACGTCGCTCTCTCGCACGCCGAGGTGCAGTAAGAAGCGCCAGATGGGGGCGTAGTGCTCACGGTAGATGGCTTCGAAGTCGTCGAGCTTGGTCGTCGCTTCCTGTGAGTGGAACGAGCGGGCCTCATCGATCGCCTTGGCCATCAAAAAGCTCCAATCTCGATGAACATCAGCAGGCGCGAGTTCAGCGAGGGTGGAACGTAGGCGAATCCGCGCCCGGTCACGGAGAAGCTTTCGCGTGTGAAGGGCACCAGGCCGGCGAGCGCCGCCGAGAGGCGAACTCGCTTGCTGATCTGTGAGCTCGCCTGGAGCTCGAGGCCCACCGCCTCGTAGCTCCGCGTGCTGGGCGTGCTCTCGGCGAAGCCTTCGGCGCGGCCGCTCAACATGCCAGCGTCGAAGGCGGCGCAGAACGCAGCTCCGTTTTCGTCGTGCGCGAGGCGTAGGCAGCTCAACATGCTCGCAAGCCAAGCTTGAACGACGACGCGCCCCGGATAAAGGTCGAAGTTTTGCTCCGTGGTCAGCATCACGCGCACGGCCTGTCGCAGGAGCTTCGAGTCGAGCGCGACGCCGAGAGTGAACGCGGGGGCCACGGGCGAGATCCAGCCCGCCGTCGCTCCCCCTCCGGCAGCGATCCAGACGCCCAGGTCGGGCTCGGCCTGCTTGACTGGCACTGGTTTCGCCTTCGCGGCAGGCGGCGCGGGCTCGGCGGGCGCGGCGGGGTTCTGGCTCGGGGCCGGAGCGACCTCCTGCGCGGCCTGATCTTCCGCCAGGATCGCGATCGTGACGGTCACTGCTCGCGCGAGCGGCGCGCAGGCGGTGCTGCGATCTTCCAGCAGTCGTTCTGCCGCCGGTAGCTCCTCGCGCCCAGGTTCCCAGCTCTGAATCCGCGCGCGCCAGGTGTCGCCGCTCCGTTCCAGGGACACCCTGAACTTTCCTGCCTGACCGGACCTCCCTGGATGAGACGCGATGCGGGTGCGAAACCATGCGACATCCGGACAAGCGAGCGCCGAGTCGGCGCGCTCAACCTCGAGGCTGAAGGACGGCGCGGCTTCGGTCGGGGCCGTTTGCGCAAGCGAAAGCTTGCCGAAGAGCAGCGTACAGAGCGCCCCGGACAGAAAATTTCTGTAGGCGGCGCGCGCTTTCACGGCCCGACAATAGGGCCCTGGATTCGAAGGCGCCAGACACTTGAAAAAGGGACGTCCACGGGATCGTTCCGCCGAGCTCGATCCACTCATGTCGGATGTCGCAGCAAGTGCCCTGCCGCGCCGCAATGATCGCCTTCGGTGTGCTCCTCGCCGCCTGCGAGGGGACGATCGAAGGTCCTGGGTCCGGGACGCGTCCCGGTGAGGGACCGACCACGACCCCACCCGACGGTGAGGTCACCGTCGATCCGGGCAGGGTCGGCATCCATCGTCTGAACAACGCCGAGTACGACAACACGATTCGAGACCTCCTCGGCACGAGCACTCGCTTCGATGCGGTGTTCACCGTGGCCGAAGAGGGGCTGCACTTCGACAACACCGCCAGCGCCCTCGGCATGACCCCGTCGCAATACGACGGCTTCTTCGAGGCGGCGATGCAGCTCATGAGCGAAGCCCTGCAGGACGCGACGCAGCGCTCGCGCTTCTTGAGCTGCACGCCCGTGGCGCTCGCGGACGCCTGCGCGCGGCAGATCATCGAAGGCTTCGGCAAGCGCATCTACCGGCGGCCGCTCGAAGTCGCCGAGGTCGAGCGCGCCCTCGCGGTCTACGACGCCGACTTCGCTCGCGCCGGCAACGGCACCGAAGCGATCGCGGAAGCGCTGGGCGCCATGCTGGCGTCGGCGAACTTCCTCTATCGCGTGGAGCTCGACGCGGCGCCGACCTCGCTCACGGCGCATTCGCTCTCGGGCTACGAGCTCGCCTCGCGCCTCTCCTACCTGCACTGGAGCTCGATGCCCGACGACTCGCTGTTCGCAGCGGCCGACGACGGGACGCTGGTTGATCCCGCCGTTCTCGAAGCCAGCGTCGACCGCTTGCTGGCCGACGCCAAGGCCAGCGCCTTCGTCGAGAGCTTTGCCGGTCAGTGGCTCGACCTGCGCAAGCTCACCACGCACAGCACGGTGGAGCAGATCTTTCCGACGTTCACTCCGGCGCTGAGCGCCGCGATGCTGAGCGAGGGCCAGCGCTGGTTTCAGGATTTTTTGAGCGAGGATCGCGCGATCTCCGAGTTCTTCACCGCCGACTTCAACTACGTGAACGACACGCTCGCTGCGCACTACGGCTTTGCTGCGCCCGGCAGCGGCGACGAGCTCGTCAAGATGGAGGTCGCGAGCGACCAGCGCAGTGGCTTCCTCGGGCTGGCGAGCTTTCTGACCCACACCTCGGTGCCGAGCCGCACCTCGCCCACGCTGCGCGGAGCCTGGATCCTGAGCGAGCTCCTGTGCTCCCCGCCGCCACCGCCGCCGGCCAACGTGCCGCAGCTCGAAGAATCCGCCGAGCCCGACGCCATGGAAGCATCGGGCACCGAGAACGTGCGCGCGCGGCTCGAGCGGCACCGCGAGGATGTCGCCTGCAGGGGATGCCACGAGCAGTTCGACCCGATGGGCCTCGGCCTCGAGCGTTACGACGGCATCGGCCGTTACCGCGAGAGCTATCCCAACGGTGATGCCATCGAGCCAGCTGGCGTCTTGCCGGACGGAACGCCATTCGCCGGGCCCGAGGAGCTCGGCGCGATCCTCAGCCAGGATCCGCGCTTCGGCGCCTGCGCGGCGAGCAAGCTCCTCACCTACGCGCTCGGACGCGACGTCGTGGACGCGGACGCCGTCACCCTGCAGCGGCTGAACGAACGCTGGGCGGCGCGGGGGTCCACGTTCAGGAACCTGTTGAAAGAAGTCGTCCTGTCGGACGCTTTCCGCTTCCGCCGTGGAGAACCGGAATGAACCCCAAGACCTGGCTATCGCGACGCAACGTGCTGCGCGGCCTGGGCGTGAGCCTGGCGCTGCCCTGGCTCGAGTCGCTCTCGCTGCCACGGGCGCAGGCGCAGACCGTGGCCAGACCAATCAAGCGCTACTTGCTGGTGTACTTCCCGTGCGGGGTGGCGCGCGCGTTCTGGCCGCCGGACGGTTCCGGCGCCGGTGACGCCTGGACGCTCTCCGCCCTGCTCGAGCCGCTCCTGCCCTACAAGCAGTACCTGCAGGTCATCTCGAACGGCGGGCAAGAGGCGCTCTACAACGCGGGCGAGAACCCGAACCCCAGCCACTCGCTCTACTGCGCGCCGTCTTTCTCGTGCACGGTGCCGGACGAGCGGGAGCCCATCCTGGGCGGACCGACGGTCGATCAGATCCTGGCTCCGCAGATCGCGACGCCCGAGAACTCGTTCGAGTCGCTCCAGCTCGGCTGTTCGACGATGAACTCGAACCCGGACGGGCGGCACCCCGCGATCACGCGCAGCGTCTCGTGGAAGACCACCGATCAGCCGCTGTACAAGGAGGTCAACCCGCAGAAGGTGTTCGATCAGCTGATCGCTCAGCTCGCGCCGACCGGGGAAATGACGCCGGAAGCCGTGGCCGCCGCGGAGCTACGCAAGGCGCGCAGGCTGTCGGCCCTCGACTACGTGATCAAGGACGCCAACGCGCTCAGCGCCAAGCTGAGCAAGAGCGACCGCGCGCGGCTCGATCAGTTCTTGAGCTCGGTGCGCGACAAGGAGACGCGCGTGATGCAGGTCGGCTCCTCGATGGTCGACCCGACCAAGACGTACACGAGGCCCACGCTCTCGGCCACGTACACCGAGCGTCAGCCGGGCTCCGAGCTCGAAGCCGAGGGTGACTACAACCGCAACGACCACGCCGAGGTCATGAACGACCTCATCATGATGGCGTTCGAGACGAACCAGACGAACGTCATCACGCACATGCTCGACGACGCGCGCAGCGAGTACCACTACCAGTTCCTCAACCAGCGCACCTTCGAGGGGCTGAGCTCGATCGAAAACGACACGCCGATCACCATCGTCGAGCAGGGCGATCTGCTCGGTTATCACGGCCTCTCGCACGACGGCGACAACAACCACGGCTTCGCGACCGTGAACCACTGGTTCGTGCAGAAGCTCGCCTCGCTGCTCCAGCGCATGACCACGCCTCCCGCAGGCGGCGGCCCCACCGTCCTCGACGACACGCTCGTGCTCTTCATGTCGGGCATGCAGGGCAGCGGTCATCAGCTGACCAAGCTGCCGATCGTCCTCGCCACGAACGGCAGCGTCTTCAAGGCCAACTACCACAACGATTTCCCCGATCAGGTCCCGCTCGCGAACATTCACCTCACCATCATGCAAAAGGCTTTCGGCCTCGATATCCCGCAGATTGGTTACAGCACGGGCATCGTCGACGGACTCCTGGTGTGAGCGCGTGAAGAGCTCGGCTTTCGTCGTCGCCGGCTTGATGCTCGCCTGCAGCGATCCTGCCGGCACGACTCCGCCGGGCCCGAGCACGGGCGGCGCAGGCTCGAGCCAGGGCGGGAACGCCGGTGGTGGCACGGCCGGTAGCAACGCGAG
>DATLIL010001102.1:0-9035 GCA_035539475.1 Polyangiaceae bacterium | reverse complement strand
GTAGTTTCCGAGCGCGGCGGCCGATTGCGCATGCAGCGGTCGATACCGGCCATGATGTCGGGGCTCGCACCCTTGGGCAGGGTCGGCGTGCCGAGCACGTTGTGGAACAGGCGATCGAACGTCAGCCAGCCGTCGTTGCCGAAGCTCAGCCAGACGAACATCGCGCGGCCCTTGATGTTCTTGTCCGGTACGCCGCCGCCGCGGTTGCCGTTCCACGCGCGCGAGTCGCTGCTGTTGTAGCGGTTGTCGCCGAGCACCCACTGCTCGCCCGGCTTGACCCGGTAGGGGCCCTGGCGAAGGTTCTCCCCGGCGCGATCTTCGTCGAAGAGGGTGAAGTAGGCGTAGTCACCGAGGTACTCGATGTAGAGCTCGCCGCCCTTGGGCTCCGGGTCCGTGCCCTCGAGGTACTCGTAGTGCCCGACCTTGCAGTTCGGGATGCGCCAGTCGTTGATGATCGGGTGCCCGTTCTCGACCATCAGCTTGTCGCCGGGCAGTGCGATCACCCGCTTGATGAAGTCTTCCGGGTCCTTGCTCATCGTCGGGTAGGGCTCGATGAAGACGATGATGTCGCCGCGCTCGGGCGGCAGATCCGGGAACAGGCGCGTGTCCGTGAACGGTACGGTCGGGCCGTAAGCGAGCTTGTTGACGAAGATGTGATCCTGGATTTGCAGCGTCGGCAGCATCGATCCGCTGGGGATCTTGAAGGCCTCGACCACGAAAGCGCGGAGCAGCAGCGCCACGGCCACCGCCACCAGGATCGACTCGGCGTACTCGCGCAGCTCGCCCTTCTGCCAGCGGCCGAGGTGCTTGCGCACGAGGACGATGGCGCGTTCGTAGGCTTCCTCGAAGCGAGCAATGTCGAACGGGTCGCGCTGCATCGTCTTGCGCAGCGACTCGAGGCTCTCGCCCAGCTCCTCGCGGGCGTTCTTGGGCACGTCGCGCTCGATCTGCGAGCGCTGCGAGCGCAGGATACGCTCGGCCTCGTCGAGGAGCTGCGCGGCCGACTCGTACTCGCTGCGCACCTCGCGCGGCAGGTCGGCCCGGTCGCCCGGGCTCGCCAGCGCGGCCAGCGGCAGCTGATGTCGGTAGTTGTAGAGGATGGCCTCGAAGATCGTGAAGAACACGATGATCGCCGGCAGCGGCTGATCCTTGATCTTGGAGAGCAGCCAGTACACCGCGCCGCCCATGCCCGAAGTCGGACCGAAGTCGTCAGCCGGCGCGAGCAGGCGTTGAGTGATGACGGCGAGCGCCAGCGGAACCAGCGCGAACCAGATCGACCAGAAGAGGTAGCGGTAAGTCTTGGCTTTCACGAGCGGCTGCCGGCCGGCAACTCTTACCCGGGACCCCGGGGTCGAGCAACAGAACGAAGCCTCGGGCCTCGGGCCGGGAGGGGACGCCGTCCCGGAGGCCTCAGTCTGGCCGCTCGCCGCGCAGCACCAGGTAGTCCACCTTGGCGGCGCGGTCGTCGAAGCCTGCCCGCGGGGGCGCGCTCCGGCCCGCCCGGTCGCTGTTGTCCAGCATCAGGTAGTAGTCCCCCGGCGCGACGTTGACGAAGCGCTTCCAGACGCTGCCCTGGGTCACGCTCTCGTCCAGCAGCGCGCCGCCCATCAAGCTGACGGGGCCTGCCTTCTCGACGTACGCATTGACCGCCTGGTCACCGACCAGCTTGGGGATGATCAGTGCGTCGACGGCGGGCGCGCCGTCCACGGTGAGCGTCAGGTAGAGCGATTGATCCTCGTCCTCGACGTGGAAGGCGCCGACGAAATCCTGCTGGCCGGCGTGGACCTCGGTGCGCTCGTTCGCGACCACCACCTTGTCCTCGGTCTGCACGTTGAACGGATGAAACGGACGCGCGCCCTTGGGCACGATGCCCATGCCGAACTCGGTCTCGCCCTTGTCGCTATAGCGAATGACGGTGAAACCGCGCTTGAGCTGACCGTCGACCACGCGCCGGCCGAACTCGTCGGCGTTGAACGACGCCACCTGCATCGCCGTCTGCGCGACCTGCGACTCCACCATCAACGTGTGAAATGCCGCCGTGTCCGTCAGCCGCGGCCGGAAGTAGACGTACATGGCGTCGCCCTCGAGCTGGAAATCGGTGGCGTATTCCACCATCCCGCGCAGGTCGAAGCCGATGCGCCCGGTGGGGTGGCTCCAGGCGAAGCCGCGCCCCTCGAAGTGAACGATGATCGACTGGCGGCGCTCCTCGTCGATCGCCTCCGAACGGCAGTTCTTGGCGAAAAAACGCCCCATCACCGGCTGATCGTCGCCGAGTTTCAGCGGCGCGCCGCTCTTCTGCATTTCCTCGCAGAAGCGATCCAGGCCGAACTTCAGCAGGTCGAAGCGCAGCGACTTGTTGCTGGGGCTGTTGACCACGCCAGCGCCGAGCACCGACATCGAGCCCATGCCCACGCTTTCGCGCGACGGACAGCCCAGGACCAGCAGCGCGGCAGCGATGGCAGTAAGACTGCTAGAATTTCGGAGGCCCATCGCCGGCCAGCATAGTTGACAGCCCGGCGTCGTGGGCGAAAAGTGCTCGGCCGATGAGCCATGTGGCTGTTCTCGGCGCGGGCGCTTGGGGCACCGCGCTGTCCCTGGTGCTGGCCGAGCACGAGCCTCGCGTCGCGCTCTGGACCTGGCAAGCGGAGCACGCGCGCGAGCTCGAGCGCGACCGGGAGAACCGCGCGTTCTTTCCTGGCTTCCCCTTGCCGCCCGCCGTGCAGCCGACGGCGGATCTCGGGCAGGCACTCGTCGGGGCGAGCCTCGTCGTGCTCGTCGTCCCGACTCCCGCCTACCGCGCGACGCTCGAGCGTATGCGCGCGTTCCTGCCCCCGGAGTGTCCGATCGTCACCTGCAGCAAGGGCGTCGAGGCGGGCACGCAGATGTTACTCAGTGAAGTTGCGGAGAGCGTGCTCGGACCGAGCGCGCGCGAGCGCATCCTCTTCCTGTCGGGGCCGAGCTTCGCGCAAGAAGTGGCGCGGCGCCTGCCGACCAACGTGGTCATGGCGGCGTTCTCACACGAGCTCAGCATGAGCTTGCAGTCGCGGCTCAGCAGCGAGCGCTTCCGCGTCTACTCCAGCGACGATCCCATCGGGGTGCAGGTGGGCGGCGCGCTCAAGAACGTGATCGCCATCGCCGCCGGCGCCTGTGACGGGCTCGGCTTCGGTCACAACACCCGCGCGGCCCTGATCACCCGCGGTCTCGCCGAGATGGCGCGCCTGGCCATCGCCAAGGGCGGCAACGTGCTGACACTGGCCGGCCTGTCGGGGCTGGGCGATCTGGTGCTGACCTGCACCGGCGAGCTGTCGCGCAATCGGACCGTCGGGTTCGAGCTCGGTCGCGGCAAGACGCTCGACGTCGTGCTCCAGGAGCTCGGGCACGTCGCCGAGGGGGTGACGACGGCCGAGAGCGCGTACCATCTGGCGCAGCAGCTTTCCGTCGACCTGCCGATTTCGACTGAGGTATATCGCGTCCTGTACGAGAACAAGCCGGTGTCACAGGCCGTGCGCGACGTGCTCTCGCGGCCGCTGAGGAAGGAATGAGCAGAGTGAAAGTTGGGTCCGCGTCCGCAGCCGTTGTCATCGCTCTGGCGGCCCAGCCCGCGCTCGCGCAGTTTCCTCCGCCCCAGCAGCAGCAGTTCCCGCAACAGCAGCCGCCTCCGCAGCAGTATCCGCCGCAGCAATACCCGCCGCAGCAGTACCCGCAGCAGCCCGGCTACGGTCAACCACCGCCGTACTATCCGCCGCCTCCAGCGCAGAACGACGAGCGCAGCGACTTCGAGATCGGCACGCTCTACGCGACCTCCGTGGGCTACGGCGTCGGCATCGGCTCGTGGATCAGCCTGGAAGCGGGCATCGACGATCCCGGCGTCTTCTTGATCCCGCCCGCAATCCTCGGCATCGCCGCTCCGGTGGGCGTCTATTACCTGGACGAGCCGATGGAGCGCGGCATGCCCTCGGCCATCGCGGTCGGCATGTTGATCGGCGCCGGCGAGGGCATCGGCATCGCCGGCCATCAGTTCGTGACCGCCGACGAGGAAGACGAGTGGGGCTTCATCGGCCTGGCGCGCGCCACGGCCATCGGCTCGACCGTCGGCGGCGTCGGCGGCTTCTTGCTCGGCTACTACCAGGAGCCGTCGCCGAAGAGCAGCGCGTTCGTGGCGAGCGGCGTGCTCTGGGGCACCGTCGCAGGCTCGATGTTCGGCTACGGCGCCTCCGAATCGGGCGTCGGCTACGAGCGCGCCAACGACAGCGCCTCGCTCGGCGGCCTGATCGGCTTCAATGTCGGCCTGGTCGCGACCGGCGCCCTGTCGATGGTCTATTACCCGACCTACGGCGAGCTCGGCTGGATGTGGGCCGGCGGCGGCATCGGGGCCGCGGCCTCGCTCCCCGTCTTTCTCTTCTACGCCAAAGAAGACGGACCGCCCGCCAAGCGCGGCTTCCTCTTCATGGGCACCGCCACGCTGCTCGGCATCGGCGCCGGCGCGCTCTTCGGTCAAGGCGCCGGCGACGACGTCGGCCTGAACAACGGCATCTTCAACGCGCGCATCGACTACGTCTCTCCGACGCAGATCGGCGACGACGGCGCCGGCATCGTGGCCGGCGGCAGCTTCTGATCAGAGCTCGCAGCCGGTACGGCGGAAGATCGTGACGTCGTCACCGTCGACGTTCGCCATGGCGATGTCGAGGTTGCCGTCGTTGTCGAAGTCGCCGCTCGTCAGCGTTCGAGGGCCCGAGACTTGCAGCGGTTTCACGTCGCTCGCCGGGTACTGCGTCACTTCCTTGAAGGTGCCGTCGCCCATTCCGAGCAGTAGGCCGAGCTCGGTGCCTTGCAAGTTGGACATCATGTGCCCGACCGCGAGGTCGAGCTGACCGTCGCCGCTGAAGTCCGCACTGATCACGCTGGTAGGGTTCACGCCGCTCGCATAGTCGACGACCTCCGCGAACGTGCCGTCGCCGTTGTTCAGCGACACCGCCGCCTGGTTGCCGGGGTCGGTTCCGTTGGAGGTGACGGTCACCAGATCGACGTCGCCGTCCTTGTCGAAGTCGCCTGAGCTGAGCCCCCGGGGCATCACTCCCTGGAAAGGAATGCCGTCGAGCGACGAAAACGTACCCAGCTCGCCGGGTTCGTTGGCGTACAGGCTGACGCCGCCCGCGATGTTGGTCCATGCGAGGTCGAGGTGGGAGTCCGCGTCGAAGTAGTCTGCGATGACGAAGCCCGTGCCGTCGTAGTTGTAGCCGTACCAGACGTCCGGCCGTGCGAAGGCGCCGGTGCTGTTGCCGAACAGCACGGTGACGTAGCCGCGGTCACTGCTGTTCAGGTTGGTAACGGCGAGGTCCTGGTGGCCGTCTTCGTCGAAGTCGCCCGCTTCGAGGCCGGAGGTCGGGTAAAGAATGCCGTCGTACAGCCCGTACGCGGTCGCGAGACCAAAGGTGCCGTCTCCGTTACCAGGAACGGAGCTCAAGATGGCGCCCATACCGCCGTAGCTCATCACCACCAGGTCGAGATCGTCGTCGCCGTCGAAGCGGCCGATCGCCATCGAGCGTGGCATGTATCCGCCGACCGAGTAGTTCACGGCAGGCTCGAAGGTGCCGTCACCGTTGCCGAGCAAGACGCTGACGCTGCCGTAGTTGTTGTTCACGTTCGTGACGACGAGATCCAGGTTCGCGTCGCAGTTCAGGTAGCCGCTCACGATGGAGTAGGGATCGTTGCCAGCAGCGACGTGATCGATGGCGAACTCGAGCTTCCCGTCGCACAGCGTCGGCGGCGGCGTGCTGGCAGCTCCGCAGCCGCTGTCTCCGCCTGCGCCAGCAGCACCAGCAATCCCCGTCGCGCCCGCCGCGCTCCCTGCGCTGACTTCACTCGCGCCACCAGCGCCTCCCGCCGCAACGATCGCACCCGCCGCACCCGCGACATCACCCACGCCCACTGCACCGGACGCGCCCGCCGCACTGGCTCCAGCGCTCGTAGCGCTGCCTGCGTCGCCGGCATCCACTCCGCCGCTACCGGCAGCCGCCGCAGCGCCGCCCTCGCCAACATTGCTCGTCATGGAGGTCGCGCCCGCCCCGGAGCTTCCCGCGCGGGCACCCTTGCTGCCTCCGCTGTCGGTGTCACTGCCTCCTTGTGGGGCGCCCGCCGCCGGGCCTTCGGGGTTCGTCACTTCTGGGTTCGTGTCGTCGCAGGCCAGAAAGAGCGCCAGGGCGATCGCCGGCAAGGGCCAGCGTCCGTCCACCCGCGCCTTGCTCACGTGAAGTCTTGGCAATGTTCCTGATCAGTACCGGAGCGTTCGGAATCGGGTCAGCGTCACCGCGAACTAAATCGATAAGGCCAAAGGTTTCAGTTGGTTAGCTTGCGCTAGCGCAGCTCGACGTTCACCGCGCCGAAGGTCTCCGGAGGCACTGCTTCGCCGAGCTCGTACGAGACCCAACCGGGCTGAGAGAAGGTGACGCAGCCCACCGATGCCTGATTCCAGTAGAACGATTCTGCGGGGCTCGGGTCGCTCGCGAGGCGCCATACCTCGATAGGCTCGATGGCATCCGGAAACTGCGAAGAGGGGCGCCCCTCGGCCGCGAATTGCGTCGAGCCGCCCTCTGGCCCGACGGCGATGCGTTGCGTGCAATCCGGATCCGCGTACGCCACCGTGGCTGAATAGGGCAGGCAGCGCGTGACGTCGTCAGCAGCGACCTGGGGCGCGCAAGGTTCGTCGCCGAGGGCGGTATCGAACGTCGCGCTGCCGTAGATCGGCACGACGTAGCAGCCCACCTGATAGGCGTCGTACTGAAAGCGCCCATCGCCCCCGCGAACACGCGGCAGGTAGCGCCAGCGGGTGAGCGGCACCTCCGTGGCTTTCAAGAGGCGCTCGTTGGTCTGGATCACCGTTTGCGCGCCTTCGCCGAAGGTCTTGCACCAGTGGCCGTCGACGTCGGTGGAGACGAGGCTGAATGTGCTTGGCCAGCGCCACAGGTAGGCCGTGCCGTCCGTGATCGTGCAGCCGTCGACGGCGACGAGATCACGGAGGGGATCGACGCAAACCGTGTCGCGATTGCTGGAGTACCACTGCGCGTAGTCGGCGGCGGGAGGCAACAGCTGCGGCTGACCCGTCACGGCCGCTAGGTCGACGATTTGCAGGCCCGTCCCCAGCTCGAGATCGTGAAACGAGCCGAAGTTCAGGCGCGAGCCGTCGTCGCCCACCATCATGCGCGCTGCCAGTCCGTCGCCGATGTCCTCGAGCTCGACCTGCAATAGCTCGCCGGTCGTGTCTTGCCCGTGACACGTCCACTCGTTGCCCGATCCGGGTGGTGCGCAGCGTAGGGTGCCATCGACGAGACGCAGCGGCACGCAGCTCGTGTCGCTGACGGTGTCGAAGACGTCGATTGGGATCTCGACTCCCTCGTCGTCTACCAGGACGCGCGGCTTCAGCCGGCTGCCCCCTTGAACGGGCACGGGCCCGCACGCGGGCTCGCTGGGGACGATGGGGCCCGGCGGAGGACCCTGAGGTGAGGACCCGCCGTTTCCCGCCGGCAGGGGGCTCCCGGGAGACTCGAGCGCGCAGCCTCCGAACAGGAGAGCGAGTCCCACGACACCGACCACACGCATGACCGGCAGTTTACTCCCGATCGCTCTAGACGGAGATGGCGTTCTTGCGGAAGTCGCTCTGCGCGATCTTCACGTTGACGCACGAGGCCACCTCGGAGGCAAAGGCGGCGTCGAGCGCCGGCCCGAGCTCGGCGGTGGTCTCGACGTAGAAGCCCTTGCCGCCGACAGCCTCGACGACCTTCTCGTAGCGCGTGTAGGCGAGGCCCGTCGCCGGCGAGCGCGCGGGGCCGTAGAGCATGACCTGCCCGCGCCGGATCTGCATCCAGGCGGCGTCGTTGCCGATCACGGCGATGACGGGGAGCTTCTGGCGCACGAGCGCCTCGAACTCGAGCGCGTGGAGACCGAACGAGCCGTCGCCGTAGACGATGACGACGCGCGAGTTAGGGCGCAGGAGCTTGGCGGCCATCGCAAAGCCGGGACCAATGCCGAGCGTGCCGAGCGGCCCTGGATCCATCCACAGCTGCGGCCAGGCGAGGGGAATGACGTTGGCGGCCGTGGCCACGAAATCACCGCCGTCGCCGATCACGACGTCCTCCGGCCCGAGGCGCTTGCCGATCTCGTCGCACACGCGGAGCGGGTTCGGCGGATCGGAGGTGAGCGCGATCTCCGCCTGCATCTTGCCCCAGCGCTTGTTCTCTTCCTCCCGTAGCTGGGCGAGCCAGCCCGGAAAGCTCTTCTTGCCGACAGCCGCCGCGAGCGCGCGCAAGAAGAGCCCCGCGTCGGAGTGCAGCGCGACGTCGGCGCTGCGGTTCTTGCCGAGCGACTCGGCGTCGAGCCCGACGTGGACGATCTTGGCGCCGGCCGCGACGGAGCGGCCGTAGTCGAGCCTGAAGTCGAAGGGCGCACCGACCGCGATCAGGAGGTCGCAGCCCGTCAGCGCCAGCTTGCGTGCTCGCGCAAAGAAGCAAGGCTCGGCGGCAGGCAGCGCGCCCCGCGCCATGCCACTGACGAACACCGGGACCTCCACCCCAGAAACAAGCTCGCGTAGCGCTTCCGGCGCCGGCGAAAAGCGCAGCTCCGAACCGATCAGGAATACTGGTCGCTCGGCGTTCTTCAGGAGCTCGGCGACCTGATCCAGCGCGCCCGACGCTGGTCCCGGACGCGGTGGCGCCTCGGGTGCTCTGGCGGTGCTCTCGGGCGCCATGTTCATCAGCACGTCGAGCGGCAGCTCGAGGAACACCGGTCCCGGCACGCCGGCCTGCGCGATGCGAAACGCGCTGTCGATGTACTCCTCGAGGCGGCGCGTTTCGTTGACACGCAGCGAGGCCTTGGTGATCGGTCGCATCAAGGCAACGGCATCCATGTCCTGCAGCGAGCCCATGTCGGTGAGCTGCACCGGACCGGCGCCACCGATGCAGACCATCGGCACCCCGGCGCGCTGCGCGTTCGCGACCGCCGTCACGACGTCGGTCACGCCTGGCCCCGCCGTCACCGCGCAC
>DATLIL010001101.1:0-6413 GCA_035539475.1 Polyangiaceae bacterium | reverse complement strand
GCGGTGAAAGACGTCGTCCTCGTCCAGGCTCCTCGCGAGCGCCTCGAGTGCATCGCTGTCGCCGGCGAGCGTGATCGCCTTCGGGCCATTGACGGCCGCGACGTCGATGCGACCGGCGTACTCGGCGACGCGGGCTCGGGCCTCCGCGAGCTCGAGCCCGACGGCGAGCATCTTGCCCTTGCCGGTGGCTTTCGCCTGGACTCGGCTGCGGTGGAAGATGACACGCACCGCCTGCTCCAGATCGAGCGCGCCGGCCTCGAACGCCGCCGCCACCTCACCGATGCTGTGACCCACCACGGCACGGGGGACGACGCCCCAGGACTTCCAGAGCTCTGCGGCCGCGACCTGCAGGGCAAAGATGGCGGGTTGTGCGATCTGGGTCTCGCTGATGCGCGAGGTGGCTTCGTCGCGCGACAGCTCCGCCAGCAGACTCCAGTCTGCGTGACGGGAGAACAGGCGATCGATCTCCTCGACCCAGCCCCTGTAGACGGGGGAGAGCCGCATGAGCTGGCTGCCCATCGCGAACCATTGCGGGCCCTGTCCGGAAAAGACGAAAGCGATGTCGGCGTGCTGCGTGAGCGCCTTGCGCTCGGCCAGGCCGTCCCGCGCCTCACCGGCGAGGTAGGCTGCGAGCAGCGCCTTCAGGCTGTCGTGATCCTTCACGGCCAGCGCCAGGCGGTTCGTGTGGTGCGAGCGTCGCAAGACGCTGCTGTAAGCGATGTCGCGCAGGCTCACCGACCGTCCTTCACCGTCGAGCCAGGTGAGGTAGTCGCGCGCCAGGGCCTTGAGTGCGCCTCGGGACCGGGCCGAAAGCGCGATCAGCTCCGCCCCTTCTGGCCTGCTGAGCGCTGAGCGCGTCGCTCGCTCGTCTGGCGCGCCCTGGAGGATGACGTGAGCGTTGGCTCCGCCAAAGCCAAAGCTGTTGACTCCGGCAAACATTCCGCGCGGCGTTTCGGGCCAGGGCACGGCCTCGGTGGGGACCTTGAGCCTGAGCTCCTCGAATGGGATGTCGGGGTTGGGCTTTTCGAAGTGGATGTTCGGCGGGATGAGCCTGTGCTTCATCGCCAGCGCGAGCTTGGTGATGCCCGCGATACCGCTCGCAGGTTCGAGGTGGCCCAGATTCGACTTGACCGAGCCGAGGTAACAATAGTCGTTCCGGCCCGCGCCGAGGACGCGGCCGATGGCTTTGGCTTCGATCGGATCGCCGACGGGAGTGCCCGTGCCGTGGGCCTCGACGAACTGCACGAGGTGAGGGTCGATCCCGCTGCCGTGGTAGGCCTCGAGCAGCATCGCCTCTTGCGCTTCCGGGCTGGGGACGGCGATGCCGTTGGTGGCGCCGTCCTCGTTGATTACCGAAGCGCGAATCAGCGCGTAGATCGGATCACCGTCGGCCAGAGCGCGAGAGAGCGGTTTGAGCAGGATGACGCCGGTGCCTTCCGAACGGATGTAGCCATTGGCACGCGAATCGAAGGACTTGCAGCGTCCGTCTGGCGCGAGGAAGCCACCTTTGGAGAATCCGATCTCCGGTTCCGGCTTGATGATGGAGTTGACGCCGCCGGCGACGGCAAGCTCGCTCTCCCCGGTCCAGAGGCTGCGGCAGGCCAGGTGGATGGCGACCAGCGACGAGGAACAGGCCGTGTCCACGGAGAACGATGGCCCCCTCAGGTCGAAGGAGTAGGAGATGCGGTTGGAGGCGATGGACTGCGCGGTGCCTGTGTTCGTGTGGGCGCCGATGTTCACCCGCTCGCTCGGAGTGTTCTGGATGTCGCCGTAGTCGTGAGCGGAGATCCCCACGAATACTCCGGTGCGCGAGCCCGCGAGGCGCTCGAGCGCGAGCCCGGCGTCCTCGATCGCCTCGTACGTGACCTCGAGCAGCATGCGATGCTGAGGATCCATGCGCTGCGCCTCCATCGGCGAGATGCCGAAGAAGCCCGCGTCGAACAGGTCCACGCCCTGCACGAACCCGCCGCGGCGCACCGAGATCTTGCCGCTGCTGCTGAAGTCCGGGTCGTAGTAGGCGTCCACGTCCCAGCGCTCGCGGGGGATCTCCGTCACCGCGTCGGTCTTGCCGAGCAGCAGCTTCCAGTACGCCTTGGGGGTGTCGCAGTTGCCTGGAAAGCGGCAGCCGATGCCGATGATGGCGATCGGCTCCTTGCCACGGTTGAAATGGTCCGCGAACGCCTTCTCCCGGTTCTTGCTCACGCGCCGACGTAACGCCCCCCAACGCGCTACGTCCATAGTCAATACTTCTGGGAACAGCGCTGTCGTCCCATCCCAACCTGCGCCGAGACGTCGCCGGCCTCCCAAGGATGTTACGCAGCAGTCACGGCTGGTGTAGCCTCGCAGCATGCCCGTCTGCAAAGGCTGTGGTGAAGAAGTCGACTCCCTGGTCACCGTCAAGGACGGAAAGAAGTCGAAGAAGTTGTGTGAGGACTGCGCGGATCGCGCCCGCGAGGCAGGCGAGATCGCCGAAGCCAGCGAGGGTGTCGTGCAGAACATGATGGAATTCAAGGGCCGGCGCTAGACTTCGGGCGTGTCACGCGTGATTGATGAACTGGTGGCGCTGCTCACCGCCCGAGCTCGCCATTACTCTGCGCAAGACGCGGCCGATCCGGACGAGCTCGTACGGTTCGTACGCGAGCACGCAGAGGAGCTCGCCAAGCGCATGGCTAGCGAGCCTTCGCCGGCGAGCGGGCTCGCAACCGAGCTCGTGCGTGCCGTCGAGCGCCGTCAGCAGTTCGCTCCGAGCGACGCGGCCCTGTCCGGCAAGCTGGAACGAGTCTTCGAGCAGTCCTGGCGCGAGCTCGCCGCAGCGATTGCACAGAGGCATCCGGAGCAGACGATCACGCCGATCTTCGAGCGCGAGGCGCGCCAGATCCGGGAGCTCCTCGCCGCGAAGCTCGGCGCGGGCCCGACCGTCTGCGCCGAGTACTCGATCGAGCTGCAGCTCGATCTACTCGGCATCTCGCCGGCGACGCTGGTCGAGCCGATCCTGGATCTCGGCTGCGGCGAGCACGCGGCTCTCGTCGGTTACCTGCGGGCTCAGGGCAAGGTCGCCAGTGGGCTCGATCGGCACGCGGCGGGTCCGGACGTCGTCCAGGCGGACTGGCTCGGACACGGGTTTGCGAGGGAAACCTTCGGCACCATCGTGTCTCACCAGGCCTTCTCCCTGCACTTTCTGCATCACCACCTCGGTAGCGGAGAGCAGGCCGAGGCGTACGCCCGCAAGTACATGGAGCTGCTCGGCGCGCTCAAGCCCGGCGGGTCGTTCGTGTACACGCCGGGGCTGCCCTTCGTGGAGCAGCACTTGCCGGCGCGTCGGTGGCAGGTGGCGCGCAAGCCGTTGCCTTCTCCGTTGCGCGAGACCGTGGACGATGTCTTCAGCTCGCGGGTCGGCGCCGCGGTGGCCTACACCTGCCGCGTCACGAAGCTCTAGCGCAAGACGAGCTTGATCGCGGCGCCGAGCCCGGCGGCGATGGCCAGCGTGAAACCGAGCCCGAGCTTGACCCTGAAGAGCAAGACGAGCGCCAGGGCGGACAGCGCGAGCGCCCACGGATCGAGCGTTGCCGGCGCGGGCAAGAGCAACGTGACCGGTCCGAGCGAGCGCTCATCGACGCGGCCGAACAGCACGTGCAGACCGAACCAGAGCGAGAGGTTCAGGATCACGCCGACGACGGCCGCCGTGATCGCGCTCAGCATCGAGCTCAGGGCGCGGCTCTTGCGCAGCGTTTCGATGTAAGGCGCGCCCAGGAAGATCCAGAGAAAGCAGGGCACGAACGTGACCCAGACGGTCATGAGCGCCCCGAGCAACCCCATCAGCCACGGGCTGTGCTCGCCGGCGTGGCGAAAGCTCGCCATGAAACCCACGAATTCGAGCACGAGGATCAGCGGTCCGGGCGTGGTCTCGGCCAGTCCGAGCCCGTCGAGCATCTCACCGGCGGTCAGCCAGCCGTAGGCGTCGACGGCTTGCTGCGCGACGTACGACAGAACGGCGTAGGCGCCGCCGAAGGTGACCACCGCCAGCTTGCTGAACAGCCACGCTTCCTTGACCAGCACCGAGTCGCGGCCGAACACCAGCCAGGCCAGGGCCACGGGCAGGGCCCAGAGCGGCAGGCAGATGAAGAGGACGCGAACGGCGCGGCCGAGCGAGGGACGCGTGTGCTCGAGCTCACCCGCCTGAGCCATCTGTTCGATCGTGCTCTGGCCCGCGGGGCCGTCGGCGTTCTTCGTCGCAGCGCTGCCAGGTGTCGTCCAGCGTCGTCCGATGAAGCCGAGCGCCGCGGCGCCGACCACGATCAGCGGGAAGGGGAGGCGCAGGAAATGAATGGCGACGAAGGCGAGCGCGGCGAGCAGGAGCAAGAACCGCGTTTTCAGTGCGCGCCGGCCGATGCGCATGAGCGCCTCGAGCACGACCGCGAGCACCGCCGCCTTCAGCCCGAAGAACAGGGCGCCCACCAGCGGGAGCTCGCGCAGCTCGGCGTAGAGGGCGCTCAGCGTGAGCACGACCAGGAAGCCCGGCAGCACGAAGCTGATGCCGGCGAAGAGCCCGCCGCGCGTGCGGTGCATGAGCCAGCCGATGTACGTCGCCAGCTGCTGTGCCTCGGGCCCGGGCAGGAGCATGCAGTAGTTGAGCGCGTGCAGGAAGCGAGCCTCGTCGATCCAGTGACGCTTCTCGACCAGCTCGCGGTGCATCAGCGCGATCTGCCCGGCGGGCCCGCCGAAGCTCAGCAGGCCGATCCGGAGCCAGACCCGGGCGGCTGCGGCGAAGGATACGCGCGCCGGGGCCGGCTCGGTCGTGCTGTCGCTGGGCTTGGCCTCCGCCATGGGCTCGCTCGAGCGCGAGCCTTATGGACCTCCAGCGGCAACGCAAGGGTTGCGTGAGTGGCCGGCCCACACTTTACTTAGCCGCGCTTGGCCGAAGCTTCTTCTTCTTCTTCGTCCGTGAAGTCCGCGCTGGCTCGCCTGCTCGAGCGCCTGGGCAGCGTGCAAACGCGGCGCCCCTTCCTCGTGCTGCTGCTGCTGCTCTGCACGCTGGTGCCGGCGACGTTCCTGACCTTGCGTCTGGGCGTGCGTGAGAGCTTTTCGGAGCTCCTGCCCGAAGACAAGCCCAGCGTGATCGAGATGCGGCGCATCGAAAAGCGCCTCTCGTCGCGTTCGACGCTGATCGTCGTGATCGAGGGTGGCGACACTGCCAGGTTGAAGAGCTTCGTCGATCTCTTGGCGCCGCGCCTGCGCGCAGAGCTCGACCCGGCGCTGGTCAGCAGCGTGGAGACGGGTACGCGCGAGGTGCAGCAGTTCTTCGAGCAGAACAAGCACCTGTACGTGAGCCTGGAGCGCCTGCGCGAGCTCCACGGTGACGTCGTCTCCGCCTACGACAGCGCCGTCGCGCGCGCCAGCGGCCTCGACCTGGGGCTCGACGACGAGGAAGTCGAGGAGCCGGAGCAGCCCGCGTTCGACTTCAGCCTGACCGAGCAGAAGCTGCGCGCCGAGGCCGATGCCGCGCGCAAGCGCCAGCCGGGGCAGGGCGGCTACTACATCGGTAGTGAGCCCTTGCTCGCCGCGGTGCTGGTGCGCACACCGCTGGGCAGCACCGATCCACGGGCTTTCGAGCTCCGCGCTCAGATCGAGAACATCGTGGCGCGGCTGAAGCCCCAGAGCCCGGGGCCGCCGTTGCGTGTCGGCTACACCGGCAACCTGATCACCAGCGCGGAGCAGCGCGCCGCGGTGCTGAAGGATCTGCAGGAAGTCGGCGTGTGGGGCGTCAGCCTGATCCTGGGCATCACGCTGCTTTTCTTCATGCGCCTGCGCGTGGTCGTGATCATGGCGCTGACCGTGGGCACCGGTGCGCTCTGGACCTTTGGACTGGTGCGCCTCCTGGTCGGGCACCTGAACAGCGCGACCGGGTTTCTCGTCAGCATCATCGTCGGCAACGGCATCAACTTCGGCATCATCTACATGGCGCGCTACATCGAGGCGCGTCGCGACGAGAAGCTCGGCGTGGCGGACGCCGTGGCAGTCGCCCACCGCGAAACGCATGCCGGCACGCTGGCCGCAGCCGCCGCCGCGATGATCGCCTACGGCTCGCTGTCGGCCACCGACTTCCGTGGCTTCCGTCACTTCGGCGTGATCGGCGGCCTGGGCATGATCCTGTGCTGGGCCGCGACCTACGTGACGCTGCCGCCGCTGCTGGTGCTCAGCGAGCGGGCCAAGCCGCTGTTCGTCAACGAGGCCCCCTGGCGAGCGCGGCTGCGCGGCGTCTACGGCTACCCCTTTGCCTGGCTCGCCACGCGGGCTCCGCGCACCGTCGTCGCGCTCGGGCTCAGCCTGGGCGTCGTCTGAGTTGCGCTCGGCGTGCGCTACTTCCTCCGCGATCCGATGCAGTACGACCTGCGCAAGATCAGGAACGACCAGCT
>DATLIL010001100.1:0-9992 GCA_035539475.1 Polyangiaceae bacterium | reverse complement strand
ACCGAGAGTCCCGGTGTTACCGACGCCAGCACTGGAACCCTGCGCTCGCCGCTCATCACCCGCAAACCTACTCCCCGAGCTCCCGCCGTCCAGGAGGTTTGGGCGTCGGAATGACGTTTTCTGGCTGTGGACCACGTGCCTTTGGGCTGCGCACGCGTGCCCCGAGAAGGCATAGGCCCGCTCCCGCGGCAAAGAGCGGAACCGGGAACAGCACGACGAACCAGAGGTCCGGCGCCTTCCGCGCTTCAGCAACGAGAACGAGCTCCAATAAACCAGCGATAAACCCGATGAACACGCCCGTCGCGATGAGGAATAACCCGAGCAAGGCACGCCACCCGAGCACCTCCGCGTGGCGTTGCTCTCCAGACGCGCCTCCGCCGTGACGCGCGACGATCAAGACCCAAGCGAACGGCGCGATCACGACCAGCCATGGCTGCTCGGGCCCGAGCTTCAGTTGAGCGGCGAAGGCGAGTCCGATGCTTGCTACCGTCAGCAAGACGTCCCACTTGTCGAGCTGGCGCGTCTCGGACGAGGGTTCGCTCACCAGAGTTCTTTGCCGCTGGTTGGTACTCCGCGTCAACGCTGGCTGCGCCGAAACTCTGCCTTTGTCTTCGTGGCCCTCGACGCCGGCCCGGTGCTGCCCTCTAATCGGAGGTCCGTGGGAACCGTTGACAGCGACTTCAACCGGCGTCGCGGCGTGCTGCTCGGTCTGGCCGTGGGCGACGCGCTCGGCGCTGCGGTGGAGTTCGAGACGCGTGGGAGCTTTCCGCCCGTCTCGGGCTATCGCTCGGGGGGCCCGCACGGGCTCGCGGCGGGTGAGTGGACGGATGATACGAGCATGGCTTTGGCGCTCGCCGACAGCATCGCCAGCGCGGGTTGGGACCTGAGCGATCAGGCCGCGCGTTATCTTTCGTGGTGGCAGTCCGGAAAGTATTCGGTCAACGGCCGCTGCTTCGACATCGGCGTGGCCACGCGCGAAGCCCTGGTGCGCATCGCCGCCGGAAACGATCCTGCGAGCGCCGGCGACGCCGCCGACGAGAAGAGCGGCAACGGTTCGATCATGCGGCTCGCGCCGGTGTCGATCCGCTACCTGGACTGGTTCCCGAGCGACGTCGCGTTGCTCGCCGACCACGCTCGCCAGTCGAGCCAGCCCACGCACCGCAGCTCCAAGTGTCTGTCGGCGTGCCGCTATCTGTCGGTCGTGCTCGCGGCACTGATCAGCGGTCAGGAGCGCGACGAGGTGCTCTCCCCCGACTGGCCGGCGCTCGAACGGCTCCACGCTGCCGAGCCGCTCGAGCCAGCCATCCTCGAGGTCGCGCGCGGCAGCTACCGGCACAAGCGCGCCGGCCAGGTGCGCGGCAGCGGCTACGTGGTCCACTCGCTGGAGGCCGCGTTGTGGGCCTTCTTCGACGCAAACAGCTTTCGGGATGCCGTGCTGGCCGCGGTGAACCTCGGTGACGACGCCGACACCACGGGGGCCGTCTGCGGTCAGCTCGCGGGCGCCTATTTCGGTGCCGAGGGCATCCCCGCCGAGTGGCTCGAAGGTCTGGCTCAGCGCGAGCTCCTGGAAGACGCGGTGCAGCGGCTCTGCCGGGCGTGCTAGCGTCCGCGCGTGCCAGCGGGAGCTAGCAGCGATCCGGCTCAGCCGGAGATCATCCGGCCGCGACCAGCGGTGCTGGCGCTGGGTGCGCTGTTCATTGCGTATCACCTGGCTGCGATGCTGCTGAAGTCTGCGCCGCCTGCGCTGCACGATCCGCTCTGGCCCCTGTTCGAGACTTACGGCGACGGTCTGCGCATGACCGCGAGGTTCGGCGTGTTCGCCAGGTACACACCCCACACTTCGGTGGCGGTGTACGGCGTCGAGGCAGATGGCCGGCGCCACCTGCTGTCGCACAGCTCGCCCGCCCGGCGCGGGGCGGCCGACGAGCGCATCACCAAGATCCAGCGCAAGTTCCTGCAAGAGGAGACGCGGGAGCTCTTCGGTCAGGCCTACCTCGCTTACTTCTGCCGCACCGCCAGAGAGCGCGGCCTCGAGCTCCAACGCACGGAGCTCGAGCTCGAGCGAGAGCTCGGAGACGCTGGCTCCGAGGTGGTGCTGAGCGCCAGCTGCCCGAGGTCACGTGAGTGAGCCAGGTCTGCGCGAACGCTTCAGCGCGTTCTGGCTGAGCCCCTCGCGCGGCAGCGCCGTCAGCCTGTTTCGCATCGCCTACGCAGCCACCGCCGTGTGGATGGCGATCAACGTGCTCCGCAACGTCGAGCGCTACTACGGCGACACGGGACTCGTGCCCTGGGCCGTGGTGCAGGACCAGGAGCTGCAGCGCTTTTCGCTGTTCTCCCTGGCTCCGCACTCCCAGCTGCTGCCGTGGCTGCTCGGCGTCGGCTTTCTGCTGGCCGCGCTCGGGCTCCTGATCGGCGTGGGCTCACGCTGGTGCGCGCTCGGCATCTTCGTGATCAACGTCTCGCTCCAGCACCGCAATCCGTTCATCTACAACGCCGGCGATCGTCTGTTCGTGATCCTCGCGCTCCTGGCGGCGTTCTTGCCGCTCGGCGCGCGCTGGTCGCTCGAGGCGTGGCGGCGGGTGCGGCGTGGACTTCGCGCGCCAGTGAAGCCGATCTGGTTCCAGCGCCTGGTCGCCTTGCAGGTGGCTTACGTCTACCTCAACGCTTATACGGGCAAGGCTGGTCAGGCGAGCTGGCGCAACGGCAGCGCCGTGGCCGAAATCCTGTCATCGGAGGCGCTGAGCACGACGCCCATCACCGGTCTCTCCTTGCTCGGCCCACTGCTCACCTGGTCGACCCTGATCTTCGAGCTTTGTTTTCCTGTGCTCGTCTGGTCGCGCTCGCTGCGTCCCTACCTGCTCGTCGCTGGGATCCTGTTTCACATTGGTATTCAGCTGACCATGGCGATTCCCGGTTTTGGCCTGGTGATGGTCGCCTCGTACGCCTGCTTTCTCAGCGACGACGAAGCCGAGCGCCTGGTCGCCGCCTTGTTCTCGCCCCGGCGGCAGCTCACTCGCGCCCGTACGTGGCTTGCCGGGCTCGCGCGGCCGGGATAGACGCTGGAGCTCGGACATGGGTCGACTACGACGCTTGGTCGGGCTGCTCCTCTGCGCGCTCGTGCTGCTCGGCTGTGAGTCGCAGGGTACAGCGCGGACTGCCAGAGGCTCGGAACCCGGCTTCGACGTGCAGCGCGTCGTCCAGCGCGCGCACCTCGCCTTTCACGCGGAAGCCCATCTGTTCACCGGTGGCCACTCCACCTACGCGGTCAGCGTGGAGGGCGCGCGCACGAGGGTGACCCCGATCAGCCGTGCTGCGGGTGCGGCGCTGGTGCTGGAAAGCGCGGAGCTCAGGCGTGAAGGCGCCAAGCTCGAGCTGCCCGCTGCTGCGGCGCTCGAAAGCGACGGGAAACTCGTCCGGCGTGGCGCGGGTGTGAGCGAGTGGCTCGAGAATCGCGAGCAGGGCGTCGAGCTCAGCTGGCGCATGCCTGCTCGCCCGGCCGGAAGCGGCGCGCTCGAGGTGCGGGTGCCCGCTTCCGGTCTCACCTTCGTGGGCGAGACCGAGAGCGGTCTCCACTTCCAGGACCCGAAGAGCACTCTGGGCGTTCGCGTCAGCCACGCCACCTGGATCGACGCCGAGGATCGGCGGATGGCCGTCCGCGCGCGCTGGGACGGCGGTGGCGTCGTGCTGTCGGTGCCCGCCGAGATCGTGAACGGCGCGGCTTACCCGGTCGTGCTCGATCCACTGATCGGCCCCGAGGTTGCGGTCGACGTCCCGGTGAGCGGCACGGCGTCCGGGATTCAGAGTAACGCGTCGGTGGCCTACGACGGCACGAACTACTTCGTCGTCTGGGAGGACTACCGCTCGTGGGACTACCCGCAGGTCTTCGCCGCGCGCGTCGGCGCCGACGGCACGCTGCTCGATCCGACCGGCATCCTGATCAGCCTGCCGGGAGTGACGAGCTACTCGCCCTCGGTGGTCTGGGACGGCAGCGACTATCTGGTCGTCTTCGCGACCGACCATGAGGTCGTCGGGCGCCGCTTGACCCCTGACGGAGATCCCGTCGATGCGACGCCGTTCCTCATCGCCGACGTAGGGGGCTTGTACGCCTCTTCTGTGTTCGCAGCCAACAACGGCGCGACGACGCTCGTCGTATGGGCAGACGCCGAGGGATACAGCGACATCTACGCCACGCGCGTGTCCGGAGCCACTCCGCTCGACGGCACCAGCGGCATCGCGATCTCGACCGCCGCAGGTGACCAAAGCAGTCCACGCGCCACGTACGGCGGCGGGAACTGGTTCATCGTCTGGGACGACTGGCGCGCCGAAAGCGTCGACGTCTACGGTGCGCGGCTCGAGGAAGCGAGCGGCCAGCTGCTCGACTCGGTCACCCTGGGCATCCCCATTGCGGACTCCCCCAGCGCAGACGAAATGGGAGCGTGGCCTGCGTCGAACGGCCAGGACTACTTCGTCGCCTGGCAGGACTCGCGCAACGGGGTGATGGAGATCTACGGGGCTCGCGTCGAGGCCGCGGGGACGGTGACCGACACGATCGCGGTGTGCAACCAGGCTACCCATCAATCCGGGGTTTCGGTCGCCTTCAACGGCGGAAACTACCAGGCCGTCTGGCTCGACTATTACGGCCTCGCGCTCTACGGCAACCGCATCGTGCCCTCGACGGGGGAGGTGCTCGACGGTGCCAGCGGTGCGCTCCTTGCCTCGGGCGCGGCCAACTTCGACACGCCTCGGCTGTTCGCCACCGGAACGGACTTCTACCTGGCGTGGTCGGAGTCGGAGAGCGCCGCGATCCCCCAACGGCTCATGGGCTCGCGCATGACGACGACCCCCGTGCTCCAGGATGCACCCGGGTTGGACCTGACGAGCTCCGCGAACGGTCAGCACACGGTCGACGTCGCCAGCGACGGCAATGATCGCTGGTTCGTTGTCTGGCAGGACGATCGCGCCGGCGCATCGGGCATCTACGGCGTGCGGGTGGATGGCAGCGGCGCGGCGCTCGATCCGGAGGCCATCTTGATCTCACCCGGTGGGTTTTACGAATCGGTCCCCGCCGTCGCCTACAACGGCACGCACTTTCTCGTCGTCTGGCATGACCTTGGGGGCATCCTGGGCGCACGCGTGGACGCGCTCACCGGCGATCTGGTCGACGGCTCGGGCCTCGAATTGTTCGTTCTGGTGAACGGCAACATGCCCTACGAGCCTGACGTCGCCTCGGACGGCAGCCGCTGGCTGGTCACCTGGGAGGACCGGCGCAACGGCTATTCCGCCATCTATGCAGGGTTCGTGGAAGCCGACGGCTCCGTCTCGAAACCAGGGGGCTTTCCAGTTTCCACGCTCGATGGCCCACAGCTCAGTCCGCAGGTCGTCTTCGGCGGCGATCGCTATCTGGTCGTCTGGAACGACCAGGGTTTCGTCTGGCAGGACACGATCCTGCAATCGGTGAACGACCTGTACGGCGCGCGCGTGACACCTGACGGCATCGTGGAAGATCCGTCCGGCATCCCGATCGAGGCCGGCGCGGGATCCTCCGCGCGCGACGACTACGCGGTCGCCTACGCTGACGGGCACTTCCTCGTCGTCCACGGCGACGGCGAAATGCTCGAGGCGACCCGCCTGTCGGAGGCCGGCGGCGAGCTCGTGAGCACGACAGAGGTGGTGCCTTGCTGCGCCACGCGGCCGTCGGTCGCCTTCGACGGCGAGCGCTTCCTGGCCGTGTACGCCACCCCGGGCTCCGCCGGCTTCGAGCTCAAGGCCACCCGCTTCGCGAGCGACGGCACCGATCTCGACGCCGTGGATTTCAGCGTGCAGGGCGGCGCAGTCGATTCCCACGGCGCATCGATAGCGGCGCTCCCCGAGCGCGTGCTGGCCGCCTACTCACACTACGATTCGACTCCCGGCGCCCAGTCGGACCGCGTGTTCACGCGCCTGATCAGTGGCTTGCCGGCAGGCGCTGCGTGCTCGATCGACGACGACTGCGCGAGCGACTCTTGCGCCGACGGCGTGTGTTGCGACAGCGCGTGCGGAGACAGCGACGTGAACGACTGCCAGGCTTGCAGCGTCGCGGCCGGCGCCACCATCGACGGTGTCTGCGAGCCCATCGAGCCGGGCGCGGAGTGCCGTCCCGCGGCGGGGCCTTGCGACTGGAGCGAGAGCTGCGACGGCGTCTCGAGCGCTTGCCCGGAAGACCTGTTCGAGGTTGCGGGCACGGTCTGCCGCGCGGAGGTCCCGGGCGGCTGCGACGCCCCGGAGGTCTGCAGCGGCTCGGCGGCAGAATGTCCGGACGACGTTCTGGCCCAGGTGGGCACGGTGTGTCGCGACTCCCTTGGCGTGTGTGATCCTGCCGAGAGCTGCACCGGTTCGTCGGCGAGCTGCCCCGAGGACGAGCTCGCGCTGGCCGGCAGCTCCTGCCGAGTGGCGGTGGGAGCCTGTGATGTGGAAGAGACCTGCACGGGCGATGACGTCGATTGCCCGAGCGACGAGCTAGAGGCCGCTGACGCCGAGTGTCGCCCCTCCGCGGGCTCGTGTGATCCCGCCGAGTTCTGCAGCGGCGTCGATGGGAGCTGCCCCCCGGACGAGCTCGCCCCGGCGCTCAGCGAGTGCCGCCCCGCTGCGGGCTCGTGCGACGTCGCCGAGCACTGCACCGGGGTCGGCGCCGCCTGTCCCTCCGACAAGCTAGTGCCGGCCGGCACGGAATGTCACGCGTCCGCAGGAGATTGCGATCCTGCCGAGAGCTGCACGGGATCGGCGCCGGGTTGCCCCGCCGACGCGCTGTCACCGCCGACGACCGTCTGCCGACCGGCGGCTGGTGCTTGCGACGTGAGCGAGAGCTGCACCGGGCTCGACGCGGCCTGTCCCCCGAACGCGCGTCACAGCGCGTCCCACGTTTGTCGCGCCGCCGCTGGCGACGAGTGCGACTTCGAAGAAAAATGCGATGGCGCGAGCGACGCCTGCCCAGCCGACGTGACCGAGGTGGACGGTTCGAGCTGCGAGGTGGCGTGCACGCTGGCCAGCCAGTGCTCCGCCGGCGTCTGTGTGCTCAGCGCCAAGCGTCTCGGTCTCTGGCCGACCACGCTCGAGTTCGCGGACACCTTCGTCGGAGAAAAGACCGACTCGCAGGCGGTGACCATGGTCAACCAGATGGCGGCCACGCTGGAGATCACGACCATCGACGACAGCGGGGAGTTTCCTGTTGTTCACCGAGGCCGTCCCGCCGTTCTCACTCGAGCCCGGTGCCTCGGAAGAGCTTCACGTCGCCTTCGCTCCGCTGCGCTCGGGTTTGCGCTCGACCAGCATCGCCATCACCACCCCCACCTGCACGTTCGTACTGCCCGTGAGCGGGGTCGGCATCGAAGCGGGCGGTGAGGGTGGCCAGGGCGGCGAAGCTCGCGGCGGTGAGGGTGGAGTCGCAGGGCATGCCGGGGCGCCCGCGGTCGACACCGGCGGCGCTGCGGGTAACGGAGTCGGTGAGGCCGGCGACAGCGCGAGCGCGGGACAGGGTGGAGCCGCGGGTGATGGCGGCGATGAGCTCGACGACGAGGGTAAACACGGTCTCGAGGAGCGCAGCAGCTGTTACTGCGCTGTTCCAGGGACCGGGGCGCGAAGCAGCGTGACGGCGCTCTGGTTCGCTCCGCTCGCGCTGCTGGCGTTCAGGCGCAGGCGCCGAACGTCAGCCCTTGCCCAGCAGTCGCACGACGCCCTTTAGCTCGTCCGGCAGCCGACGCCGGACGATGTCCTCGATCTCGGCGTCCTGGTAGCGCGCCGAAAAATGGCTCAGCACGACGTCGCTGCGCGGCAGCAGCGCGGCGCGCTCGATGAGCTCCTCCAGGTGCACGTGACCCATCTCGCGCGCGTCCGGGACGGAGACGCGCTGGTCGAGGAAGCTCGCCTCGATGACGAGCGTTTCGGTTTGCTGGAGCTCCGCGCTGCGCTCGAGCACGTCGACGCGCGTGTCGCCGGTGAACGACAGCAGCGCCACCTCATGGCTGTCGTCCAGCGTGGCGCCTGCTCGCCGGAGCTCACCGAGCTTCGAGCCCGGCAGACCGCGAAACTCTTCGCGCAGGCGCGTGCGCTGCTCCCACACCGTGTAGCCCTGGCTCGGTACGCGGTGAAAGGTCTCGAACGGCCGTACCGTGCGGTTCCTGCCGAGCGAATAGCTCTCACCGGGCGCGAGCGGCACGACCTGGCGCGGGATGCTCTGCCCGTCCAGCGCGCCGGCGGCCTCGAACAGCGCCTCGACGCGCGGCCCGATGGCGTGGGGCACGACGTAGACGCCCTCGGCCATGCCGAGCAACGCGCGCCGCGCCGCATGCTGGGTGATCGCTCCGAGGTGATCGAGGTGACCGTGGCTGATCAGCACGACCCGCTGGTTGACGGCCGAAGTGGAGCAGCGTCCGAGGTCGAGCAGGAGCTTGAGGCTCGGTACCTCGATGCAGGTCTCGACGCCTGCCACGCTGATTCCGGCCAGATCCATCACTCGAGAACGTTCAGCTCGTCGATGCTCCACCACTTCGTCTTGGGCGCCCTGACGACGAACTTGATGTAGCGGGCGATCTGCGCGGTGTCGAAGCTCACCTCGCTGTTGGTGCCGCCGAAGAGTCCGGCCTGGGCCGGGTCGCCGTACGTCCCGTCGACCGAGAGGTAGAAATCGTAGCTCGTCGGAAAATCGAGCTCGGCCTCTTCGCACTTCAGCCGCGCGGTGAAGAACGTCCGGAGCTCGCCCATGTCGACCTCGAGCCACATGCCGTCATACATGCTCGTGCCTGAGGTCCAGCGCCCGCCGACACTGTCGAGGACCTCGTTCGGATTGTCGTCGGCGTAGCTGTCGGAGGCCGTCGCGAGCCAGCCCATGCGCGACAGCGCTGTCCCCGTCGGGGCGGAGGGCACGCACTGCCCCGACTGACAGGCGCCGCCTGCGCAGTCGCCACCGTCGTCGCAGGGTGCGAGGTTGGGGCAGCCTTCGCAGTTGGTTCCACCGCAGTCGATCGCCGACTCGTCGCCGTTCAGCACGTCGTCGTCGCAGCTCACGCTGGTGCAAAGTTCGTCTGCGCCGCAGATCGTGCTGACGCAGTCCGAGCCTGCCTTGCAGTCCTGATCGGCCTGGCAGGGCCCGCAACCAGGGCCGCCACAGTCGACGTCCGTCTCGTCGCCGTTCTTGGAGCCGTCCGTACAGCCTGGCGAGACACAGATCCCGTCGGAGCAATGGCTGCTCGCGCAGTCCGGGTTGTCGTCGCAAGAAAGACCGAGCGCGCAGGGGCCACACGTGCCGCCACCGCAATCAGGCGCGGTCTCGTTGCCGTTCTCGACGGTGTCTTCACAGGTGGGCAGCTGACAGAAGTCCGAGGCACAGACGCCCTCGACGCAGTCCTCGTCGACCTTGCAGTCCCGGCCCGGGGGGCAGGGATCGCACTGCCCGCCGCAGTCCATGTCGGTCTCGGCGCCGTTCTTGACCCTGTCGTTGCAGGCGGGCAGCTGGCAGGCGTTGCCGACGCAGGCCAGGCTCTCGCAGTCCTCGTGCTCGTTGCAGGTCTGGCCCATGCCGCAGCGGGGGCAGCCTCCGCCGCAGTCGATGCCGCTCTCGGCGGGGCTCGGCAGGCCGTCGGTGCAGATGGAGGCGAGCGGATCCGGCGCGGGTTCCACCGGGGGATCGGGAACGAATTCGAACTCCGGAAAGGAACAGGCGGCGAGCCAGAACGCTCCCGCCAGCGATAGAGCGGACCTGAAGCTCATCACGGCAAGGACTCAAGGAGCCTAGCGCGGGGCCCACGGGACCGAAAGAAGGCCCTATTTTCCCTGATTGTCGGCGCAGATTGGCTGACTGCCCGATCATCCCTGCGTACCCGTCGGGTGTGAGCTCCGGTGCGAGCGCCGGTCACCGGCCCGGGGTAAGGCCCGTCAGTCGCGGTAGGTGGCGGTGGCGATGAAGCGCAGCACCCGGCGGCACTCACCGCTGCCGACCTGACCCATGCACGGGTTCTGAC
>DATLIL010001099.1:0-5789 GCA_035539475.1 Polyangiaceae bacterium | reverse complement strand
GATCTGATCGCGCGCCGACGACCTATTGATTGGCTCCATGAACATGTCGACGCCAGCGATCGCAGCACCGGCGATGCCGACCTCGGCGTTGTCCGACGCCGCCTGCCAGTCGGTCGCGACGAAGCCGGGGAAACCGAGCTCGGTCTTGAGGATCCCCTGCATGAGCTCCTCGTGACCGGTCATGTTCTCGCCATTCCAGCGAGCGTCGCTGACCATGACCGAGCCGAGACCACCCTGCAGCGCGAGCTCGTAAGGCCTGACGCCGAGCCGGCGCATCGTCTCGTTGTCGATCTCCACGTTGCCACGATCGACCGTTCCTCCCTTGGCGGAGGTGCCGTACGTGGCCTGACCGTCGCCCGCGAAATGCTTGGCGCAAGCGACGATGCCGGGCACGCCCGTACCGAGACCACCGTGGCCCTGCAGACCGAGCACGGCGGCCGCGCCGAGCAGCGCTGTCGCCTCCGGATCCTCGCTGTAACTCTCGTAGACCCGCCCCCAGCGGTCGTCGTAGGACACACTCAACATCGGGGCGAAGGTCCAGGTCATGCCCGTGGCCGCCACCTCGAGCGCGGTGATTTGGCCAATTTGCTCGACCAGGGCCGGATTGTTGCCCGCACCGAGGCCGATATTGTGCGGGAAGATCACGGCGCTCGTCGCCTTGTTGTGCCCGTGCACCGCATCGATGCCGAAGAGGATCGGTATCGCGAGGGATGAGGCGTTACCGGCAGAAACGTAGGGGTCCACGTAGCTGGCCCAACCGGAGGGGCTCGGACCTCCCGGCGGCTCGAAGCTTCCGCCCGAGAAAACATTACCCAGCGAGAGGTTCGAGATGTTCGACGATGCTGGGTCTTGCCCCATCACCATCTGCGCCGCCTTTTGCGCCTTCGTCATCTGCCCGACGAGCTGCTCGGCCTGTGCTGCGCACTCGGCGCTGGGCCACTGGACCGTCGGCACCTCGTAGGTCCCCGAACCAGCCGACCCCGCCGAACCGGAGCTGCCCGCGGTTCCGCCAACGCCCGCGGTTCCGCCAGCGCCCGCGGTTCCTGCCGTGCTCCCGGCAGTGCCTCCGAAGCCGGCGGCGCTACCTCCGCTGCCGGCACCCGGGACCCCGGCGCTTCCGCCAGAGCTCAGCCCGGCGCTGCCGGAGCCTCCTGTCGGTTGGGGCGTTCCGGGCGCTTGCGGATCCGAGGCACAGCTCAACACCAGCGCCATACCCAGGGTCGGCACTGACGCACGGGTCAGGGTTGCTTTCATCGGCGGGCTTAGACGCTAGTAGATGGCGTCATGAGCTCTATTTCTTCACCCCTGACTACCCTTACTGACCGATCTCAGGCGGACCCACGGTCGCGGTCTCGAAGAAATGGACCATATCGCTGTTCGCCTGGTTGACATCGAACACCACGAAATGGCCATCGTCGCCGGAGGCCGGCTCGTATTGGCGCACGCCGAGCGTGTAATAGACGCCACCGTGGTCGACGTTGCCGTAGAGCGGCGGATCCACCGTGCCCAGCTCCAGATCGGTCAGGTCTGGCGTGACATGCGACAGGCCGCCTGCCTCCGCGTAGATCTGCATCGTGACGGGCGGACTGAAGGTGTCTTCCAGGCCAAACGTCTGAAAGACGTGCTTCGGCGGGTGCGTACCGATCGGGGACCGTGTGACCGCCCTGGCAAAGTTCAGAGGATCGGCGGGATCGATCCACTGCTGCAGCAGGCTCAGCACCGGATGCATCGTCGTGATCGTGGTGACCGTCGGATCCGAGAGCGCGATCGGCAGCGCGCCGGCAATATCGACCGGGCTCGTCTTGTTGAGCAAGGCGTCGATCAAGCTGGCGCCGTTACCGGACAGCACGGCCGCGCCGATCTCCTCGGAGAACGGCACTGCCAGACTCCCCTCGGTCGAGCCCTGCGAGTGGCCGAAGAAGTAGATCATCGCGGGGTTGACCTTGATCGCTGCGGCGCCCGTATCGCTCGCGCTGAGATCGAGCGCGGCGGCGAAGCGCGCGAGCGACAGCTGGTCGGCTGCACCCTGAAGTGGGTTGCCGCGCGCCGCGTCGGGATTCTGGAAGTTGAAGAACAAGTTGTCGGGCGACTCTTCCGAGCCGTTGCGGCGCGGTCCGTGCACCACCTGATCGATGCCGAGCACCGCGAAGTTCGGACTGGCGCTGGCCAGCACACCCGCCACGTCGTCGCGCACGTGACTGCGGAAGCTGCCGCCGGTGCCGTGCGCGAAGATGACGAGAGGATAGCCTTCCGCCGGCATGGCCGTAGCCTTGGGCACGGTCAGCGATAGGCACACCTGCTCGCGCGGCGGGTCGTCGCTGATCTCGATGCTGCCGCCCTCCGTCGTGTAGGGCGCGTCGCCAACCTGGTAGACCGGCAAGGAGACCAGCGCGTGGTACTCGTCGTAGTCGGCGGTGCCGTCAGCGCACGCGCGCCCGAGATCGGCGTCGGCGTCGGGGCACGGCGAATCGACGCCGTCGGCGCAGAGAACCCAGCCGCTGCTGGTCGGCGGCGGGAGCGCCTCGATCGCGTCGGCCAGGTCCGACATCGGGTCCTGGACGGGTGCCACGGTGAACACCGCAGCATTGAGCACCTGCGAGGTGTCGACCAACTCGGCCTCGAGGTAGTCGCGGAGCGGCGCGTAGGCGGCGTGAACGTCGGCGAGCACCGGGTCACTGGGCGCGGAATCGCCGAGCACGCTGACCAGGTTCTGGGAGCGCTCGATGTCGCTGCCGTCGCTGGCCTTGGCGTCCGTGCTGAGCCAGACCGCGTAGGTGTGACCCGGCAGCATCGGCGCACCCGTGGGCCGACGCACGCCCAGCCAGTTGTAACAGATGTACGGGGTCTTATCGCCCTGCAGGTACCAGCCGTGACCAGCACTGTCGCCGTTCTCCGGCGCGCCTGGTGTGACGTCGACGAAATGCACGACCGTGTTGTCGCGGACGGTGTCGATGTCGAGGCTGCCCGAAAAGCGGAAATAGACCGTACCGTACGTGCCGAAGCCGTGATCGTTGGCTTCGATCGCGTCGACGTAACGAGCGACGATGTCGTAGCCGAGCAGGCCGGAGCCGGGCGTCGGGAAACCGCTGAGATCGAGGTTGCCGCCGATGGCACGAGCGTCGTTCGGGAACGGCAAGCGGAAGAAGTCGCCTTCCTCGGCGTCTTCTGCTCCGGGGACCTCGAAGTACGCCTTGACCGGGTCTCCCTCCACGGGCAGCTCGCACTCGACGCCCGACCAGGGCGGGCCGAAGGGCAAGCCGGACGGGTTGGGCGCACACGCGCCGTCCGTGCAGATCAGACCGCCGTAGCAGTCGGGGCTCGCGACGCACTCGTCGCCGACGTCACCCGTGCCGGCAGGCGTGCACTGCGCGCCGAAGCCGACGATGGCGCAGCGCAGCCCGGACATGCAATTCGTATCGCTCACACACGAGTCGCCCTCGACGCCGTCTCCAGCCGGTACACACGAGCCCGCCACGCACTGCAGCCCGTCTTCGCATTCCGGACCGATCACACAAGGCTCGCCCTGCGCGAGGCTGTGACCGGGCTCACACACGCTGTCAGCGTTGCAGGCCAGACCAGCGCGGCACGGCTCGTCGTCGGAGCACGCGTCCCCTACTCCCGCGCCTGCAGGGACCGCTTGTCCACCCTGGCCGCTGCTGGATCCGGCGTTGCCACTCCCGCCCCGCCCGGGGCGTCCGCCGCTGTCCCCTGTGGTGACCGGGCCGTCGCCACACGACGCCGCGCCCGCCATGATCCCAACAAAGCCCAAACCAAGCCAGTAAGACCGCGTCATTCAAGCAACCTCCGCGAAAGCACGAATTTACAGCGTAGCCCAGCGCCTGCCCGAGCTCAATTCGGGAGAAAGGGCGCGACCAGGGCTCGGGGTGAACCGGCGCTGATGTGGGTGCTCAGTCGTAGCGGACGAGCGAAACCGTAGGAGTCGGCATCAGCCGTTGCCGGCCGTTCAGCGAGCAGAGCTCGATCACGAACGCGTAAGCGAGAACGTACGCACCCTGGCGGTGCACGAGCTCACCGCAGGCGGCGGCGGTGCCACCGGTAGCGAGCAGATCGTCGACCACGAGCACACTCGCGCCCTCGCGCAGCGAGTCCCGATGCATCTCGAGCTCGCTCTCGCCGTATTCGAGTGAGTAGCTGACTCGATCGGTGCGGTAGGGCAGCTTTCCCGGCTTGCGCACCGGGACGAAGCTCGCGTTCAGACGCGCCGCCAGGGCACCTCCGAAAATGAAACCGCGCGACTCGACACCAACCACGGCGTCCACCTTCTCGCCGACGAAGCGGTGCGCGATCGCGTCGAGCACGATGTGAAAGCCCTTGGGGTCGGCCAGCAGCGGCGTGATGTCGCGGAACAAGATGCCCGGCGACGGAAAGTCCGTCACGTCACGCACCAGGCCGCGCACGTACTCGAGCGGGTCGAAGTTACCCCCGTCGGAGGCCAGCATGAGCCGCGGCACTTCGAGACTGGTGGGCGCCTTCTTGGCCTCGACGCCACGCGGCGTTGGTTGTGAACGCGCCGGCACCGGCTTGGGTGATTTGGCGAAGGTTCCCTTTCTGGCCGCCATGGAACACCTATATGTGCAGAGCGCGCCGCTGCTGGCAACGCCTTTGCGATCAGCCTGCGAGCGCGCTGTCGAGCGCCTCCACGACCCGCTCCGCGCTCTCCTGCTGCTGCCTTCCCCACAGATCGAGAACGAGCGGCGTAACACCCACCACCCCCTGATCGAAGGCCTCGGTGTCGGAGCCCACGACCGGGCGATGTTCGAAACCGGGACCGCCGATCCAGAGATACTCGCGCCCCCGCGGGTCGCGGCGGTAGTCGACCTCGTCGAGGTAGATGCGCCGGCCGAGACGCGTGGCGCGCACCGGCCAGGCGTTGCCGGGCGGCACGTTGGCGTTGAGCAAGATCGGTCCCTCAGCCGCCGCGACGAGCGCGACCGCCAGTCGCGCACCGAGCGCTGCAGCGCGCTCGCTGTCGGCTTCCGGCGCCGCAGAGAACGCCAGCGCAGGGATACCCTTCAGGGCGCCCTCACGCGCGGCTGCCACGGTGCCGCTGTAGAAGACGTCGTCTCCGAGGTTGTTGCCGTGGTTCATGCCCGAGACGACGACGTCCGGCCGCCGGGGCAAGAGCCGAGTCCCGGAGTGAATGGCGACGTAGACCGAATCCGCCGGCGTCCCGTCGACCGAAAAAATCCCCGAGCCATGCTCGTGTAGACGCAGCGGCCGATGCAGTGAAAGCGCGTGGCTCGCGGCGCTCTGCTCGTTGTCGGGCGCACAGACCACGACGTCGCCGTGCTCGAGCAGAGCGCTACGCAGCGCTGCCAGTCCCGACGCGCGGTAGCCGTCGTCGTTACTGAGCAGAAACAGCGGGCGAGCCACTAGGGCTAGCCGTTCGACGCCTTGCCCGCGCCGACCAGTGCCTCGAGCTCACCGCTTTCGTTCAGGCTGGTCACGATGTCGCACCCGCCAACCAGCTTGCCGTCCACGTAGAGCTGCGGGTACGTCGGCCAGTTCGAGTATTCCTTCAGGCCCTGGCGCAGCTCCGCATCGGCCAGGATGTTCACGTCGGCGAACTCGGCCCCGAGCTTCTTCAGGATGCCGACCACCTGCGCGGAGAATCCGCAGGCCGGGAAGTTTCTGTTGCCCTTCATGAACAGCACCACGCGGTGCCCTTCGAGCGTGCCTTTGATGCGATCTCGCAATGCTTCGTCCATCAGCGTCCTCCAACCTTGGCCCAGGCCTCGGGTGTATATGTCTTCAGCGCAAGAGCGTGG
>DATLIL010001098.1:0-2226 GCA_035539475.1 Polyangiaceae bacterium | reverse complement strand
AGGCTCGCCCGCAGTGTTTTGGCCCGCCGTTCCACTTCCACCCGAAGGGTTACCAGAGGCGCCCGCGGAGCCGCCCCCGCTCACACCAGCCGTCGTTCCGCCCTGCCCGACCGCCGGCGCGGGTGTCCCGGAGGGAGCTTCGCTCCCCGAGCACGCGGCGATCAGGACGGAAGCGAGGCCAACCCACGCGCCTTTTCGCGGACTCATCGTCATACCGGCGCGCTCAATGTTCGCTCGCGTCCTCATTGGTCACCAAATAGACGTCGCTGAACCGCCTCCAGAGCAAAATTGCGACTGGCGTGCGCGCCGCGGCTCGGGTTGGCTCACGAGCGAGCCATGCGCCACCACGTGCTCCTGGTTCCGGGCTTCCTCGGCTTCGGTCGCCTGGGCGATCTGCCCTACTTCAATGGCGTCAGCCAGGTGCTCGTCGACAGCTGCAAGCGCCTCGGTCTGGACGTCACCGTCAGCGAGGTGCCCACGCTGCCCACGGCATCGATCCGACGGCGCGCGGCGCAGGTGGTCGAGACGCTGGCGCTGGTGGCCGCAAAATATGATGGACCGATCCACATCGTCGGACACTCGACCGGTGGCCTCGATGCCCGAGTGGCGCTCGCGCCGACCGCCTCGCTGCCGACGAAGGTCGACTTCAAGGACCAGCAGCGCGTCCGCACGCTGCTCACCGTGGCCTGCCCGCACTTCGGCACACCCGCTGCCGCCTATCTCCTGAGCGGCGCCGGCCGCCGGGTGTTCAGGGCCACGCTGCGCACGTTGATCTGGCTGCTCGCACATTCCAGGCTGCTGAAGCTCACGCTCTTCGGGCTGCGCTTCTTGCTGCACCTGCGCCATCCTTTTCGCAGCGAGACCACGCTGGCCAGGCTGGATCAGCAGCTGCTCGGTGAGCTCGGGGTCGCCCGCCGCCTCGAGCTCAGCGCGTTCCTCGAGAGCATCGGCAGCGATCAGGCGCTCTTCTTTCAGCTCACGCCGGAGGTCTGCGATCTGCTGAACGCCTGCACGGCCGATCCCGAGCTGCGCTACGGCTCCGTGGTGACGCGCGCGGCGCGCCCCTCCTTTCGCGACTTCCTGCGCAGCCTGCGCGACGTGTACGCGCAGCTGAGCTATCCGCTCTACGCCTGGCTCTACCGCGCCACGTCGCGACAGGAGAGCCGCTGGATCCCCGCGCCGGTGACGGCCCAGGCCAGGAAGCTCGTGGAGAGCTACGGCGCTCTGCCCGCGCCCGAGGACAACGACGGCATCGTGCCGACGAACTCACAGATCTGGGGTGAAGTGGTGCACGCGGCTTCCGGCGATCACCTCGATGTCGTGGGCCAGTTCGCCGAGCCCGACTGGCTGCCGAGCTACTCCGGCTTCGATCAGCGCGCGTTCGAAGCGTTGTGGATGGACGTGGCGCGCTTCATCGCGAGCAGCGTGGAGGTCGCGCCAGACAATGTCGGCACGCAGCGCACCGAAAGCGATATGCCCAACCCGACCAGCTAAGCTACTCTGCGAGGCCGTGCGCCGCATCGGGTCCTGGCTCGCTCTCGTGCTCTCGGCCTGCAGTGCCGGCCAGACACCGCCGGAAAGGGCGCCAGCGCCTGTTGCGACCGCAGCGAGCTCGACCGTGACACCACGGAGCGAACCAGCGCCGGTAGCGACCCGCGCCGTCGTGCTGGTGACGGAGCCCGAGGCGCTCGGCGTCGTGGAGCAGGGCCCGGGCGCCTTCGGCAAGCTGATCGGGCCGGCCGCCTACCAGGTGATCGCGAGCACGCTCGGCGCCGATCTCGAGCGCGTCCAGCGCGCCGACAAGTCGTCGGGGACGTCGCTGGCGCGCCATTTCCATCGCCTGCTCGACCGGCGCTGGCTCGACGCGGAAAGCGCGCGCTTCGAGCTCGTGGCCGTCAGCAATCGTCTCGACCGCCAGCCCTTCGTCGAGAGCTCCTGCGGCGAGGTCCGGCTCGTTTACCGCCTGCGCTACGAAAAGGAGCTGCGGGGGCAGGCGCTGTCGTCGCGCTTGCCCGTCGCGATCTCGGTCGAGCTCCTTTCCGAGCCCGCCGAGCAGGGCAGCTGTCAGAACGCGGCTCGGCGCTGGATCGTTCCCGCGGCTCTGGGCGGGCGCGCGCTCGGGCAATGGCTGATCGGGAGCGACGGTCCACTCGCACCTGCACGCGTGACCGTGAGCAGGATCGCGCGCGTCAACGTCAACACGCAATCGGTGCGCTGGCCGTCCAC
>DATLIL010001097.1:0-2432 GCA_035539475.1 Polyangiaceae bacterium | reverse complement strand
GCCACCCGAGCCCCAGCCCGAGCCGCCGCCACCGCCACCGCCTGAAGAACCGGAGGCGCCGCCTGACGAATCGAGCATCGACTTCGAGATCGGCCCTCTGCTCTGGGTAGGCGCCGTCAGCACGTCGCAGAACCTGCCAGTGGCAGGTGGCGTCGGCGGGCGCTTCCGCTTCGGCGGGTCGGTCGCCGTCTCGGTGGGCGGTGCGGGTCTGCTACCGGCTCACCTGCAGTATGGCGAGGCCGACGTCGAGGCGATCTGGACCCCGTTCGACGTGTCTTTGCGACTGAGCTCGCGCCTGGACGAATGGGAGCTCGCCGCCGAGCTCGGGCCCCTTGCAGCCTGGGTGTCGATCGCCGGGCAGGGGGTGCTCGATGCCCGTGCCGCGACGCGTCTAGAGGTGGGCGGGCGTGGCGGGGTCTCTGTGCGCTACTGGGCGAGCCCCAACATCGCGCTCTTCGCGGCGGGCCACGCCGTGGTCTTCCCCCGCCCGTATCACCTCGAATTGGCTGGATTTGGCGAGGTAGGCCAGACGCCGACCCTCTGGGTGGGGACGACGGTAGGAGCGGTCATCGATTTGGATTGAAAAGCGCCATCCGGACCCGGCGCACCCACAAGTGGGGCTTAGGCGCACGGAAGTCCCGAAATGAGCAGCGTTTTTGCAGGCGCTCCGCCGCTGGTTGAAGTTTTTTTCGCCTTGCGCCCATCCCATCAGAGCGTGATGAATGTATTGGTGCAGCGGCTTGTGTCCACGCCGGTCGTGCTCTCGGAGCGCGACTCGAAGGTTCCCACCTTCGAGCAGATCTATGCGGCGTGGTTTCACGAGGTCGCTCGCTGGGTCAGGGCCTTCGGCGGGCTGGACGCCGACGTCGAGGACCTGACTCAAGAGGTGTTCATGGTCGTGCGGCGCAAGCTCGGCACCTTCGATGGGCGCAACCTCCCCGGTTGGCTCTACCGGGTGGCCCAGCGCACCGTGCGCGACTATCGGCGCCGCGCCTGGTTCCGTCGCATTTTCACGGGTAAGTCGACGGACACGGAGACGGAGACACCAGGTAACTGGATGCGTTCGCCCGATCCCGCCGAAATCTTCGAGCAGCGTGAAGCAGAAAAGACGCTCGGAGAAATCCTCTCGCAGATGAGCGCCGTGCGCCGCACAGCGTTCATCCTGTTCGAGGTCGAGGGCTACAGCGGTGAGGAGATCGCCGAGCTCGAGGGCATCCCGCTGAACACGGTTTGGACGCGCCTTCATCACGCGCGCAAAGACTTCGTAGTGCTCGTGCAAAAGGCGCGGGCCGAAGGGAGGATCACGTGAGACCGCTGCGCGAACAAACGGATTCGATGGATCCGAACGTGCTCGCCGCGCAGGCACTGCTGGCCAAGGTGATGCCGCTCGAACCGAGCGCCGATCGCCAGCGCCGCGTGCGTCTGCGCCTCGACTCTACCAGTCGCCAGGCTCTGCCGCCGCTGCTGCGCCCTGCGCTGATCGCGGCCGTGCTGCTCGGCGTCACTGCCGCCGGCGCCAAGATGGGCGGCGTGCTGCCGGAGTCGCCTGCCCAGGCCGTCGAAGAGCTCTTCTCCAAGCCGGTGCAGACAATCAGCGCGCCCGTGGCTCAGGCCAAGGCACGCACGCTGGCGAGCAAGGCCAAGGCAAGCGAGCCGGAGGCAGAGCGAGCGTACGAGCTCTCCGACCTGCCGCTGGAAGATGCTCATGCGCGACGCTCGCGCTCGGCTGCACCGGCCGCGTCCACCCCGGGCGCCAAGCTGATGGTCGAAGCCATGCAGGCACGTCGCTCGGGCGACACGGCCCGCGCCAGCAAGCTGCTCAAGGAGTACCAGCGCAAGTATCCCGACGGCGCGCTGCAAGAAGAGGCCCTCGCCCTGTCGATGGAAGCTGCGGCCGCACGCGGAGACGCGAGCGCCAACAAGCTTGCGCGCCGTTATCTCGAGCGCTATCCGAACGGCAGGTTCCGTGATCAAGCGCAGCGCGTCTTGCGTCCTGCTCAGCGTTAGCGCCGCCCTCTGTGCGGCGCTGGCTTGTGATCCGAACATCGTCATCGGCAGGTATCAGGCCGCCGACTCCAGCGGCAGCGGCGGCTCCGTGCCCGAAGCAGGCGTCCCCGAAGCCAGTGTCACCGCTGGTAGCGGGGGCAGCGGCGCTGGTAGTGGCGGCGCACCGGTAGTGCCGGAAGCCGGCGCAGGCGGCGAGGGCGGCAGCGCGGGCGCGCCCGAGCCGAACACCTTGCTCTGGACGGCCGATCACGAGGCCGCCGACATGTCCGAGTGGGAAGAAGAAGGCGGCTACTACTCGACCGGCGAAACGCCGGAACCGAGCGACGAACGCGCCCACAGCGGTCAGTACTCGCTCAAGTTCACCGTCGACACCACGGACGGTGAGGACAAGATCGTTCGCGTCTATCGCTCGACCGTCCCCGAGC
>DATLIL010001096.1:0-6662 GCA_035539475.1 Polyangiaceae bacterium | reverse complement strand
GGCTGGTCTCGGCTGGCAAGCGCCAGGGCGGCGAGTCGCCGTTGACGTGAACGCCGTCCACATCGACCGGCAGCGGCAGCAAGCGACAGTAGCGCTCCACCAGACGGCTTTCGCGAGCTGTGCGACTCCGGCGTCGTTCGCCGTCTGGTGGAGCGCTACTGTCGCTTGCTGCCGCTGCCGGTCGATGTGGACGGCGTTCACGTCAACGGCGACTCGCCGCCCTGGCGCTTGCCAGCCGAGACCAGCCCGCTGCGGCGCAGGAAGGCGGCGCTCGAGCTGGCGACACGCCTGGAGCGCCGGTTCGAGCCGATCACGACGCTGGACCTGAAGCCCGACGCCGGCGAGGGCAACGGCGCGCAGGGCATGCTCTGGATCCAGGACGGGGCGAGCTACGCGACGAGCGACCATCGCAACGTTTCGGTGTACGTGCGCGGCATGCTGGTGAGCGACGACGAGCGGGAGCTCTTGCCGGCCTGGGCCGGCTTCGTCGGTGCCGCCGTGGAAAGTGACGAGCTCAAGCCGACGGCCAGCCGTGAGTCGCTGCAGACCGACCGGACTTTCGAGCGCACCAAGGTGCTGCTGCGCGAGAGCCTGGTGCACGGGCTGTCGGGACTGGCTTCGGCGGAGCCGGCGAGCTGGCGTCGCGTGCTGCGCCGTCACAACGAGGCGCTGCTGGGGGCGGCAGTCTCGGACGAACGGCTGTTTCAGCTGCTGGCCAGGCAGCTCACGGTGCCGACCAGTGCCGGCGATCTGACCGTGCCCGCCGTGCTCGAGCGTTCTGGCCGCACCATTCACCTGCGTGACGCCGATACCTCGCCACACCAGGAGCTACTGTTTCGCGCTCTGAACGTGCCGGTGGTGGACGGCGCTCGCTTTGGCGTGCACAGCTTCTGTCGCCTGTATTGCGAGCGGTTAGGGGGCAAGCTCGCGGTGCTCGGCACCGAGCAGGGGGACCGCGAGCTGTTTCGACCTGCCGCGGTCTCGGACGCCGACAAGCAGCGCCTCCTCGAGCTGTTCGGGGGTCGTGATCGGCAAGTCTTGTTCAGCCGCTTCGCGCCCGAGTACCTGCCGTTCATCGCCGTCAAGGACCGCGAGGTCGAGCTCAAGCGCGTCCTGGAGGACGAGCAGGCGGACAAGCGCGTGGGGGCTGCCGTGCTCTCGCTGGCGCGACACTTCACCGCCAGCATTCAGGGCGGTGCGATCTACCGCTTTCACATCAACCTGGACTGCCCGGTGATCGCGGCCCTCCTGGCGGCAGGCCCCGAACGCGCAGCGCTGGGGCTGCGTTTGCTGGCGCCCCTGAACGTGCTGCTGGGTGAAATCGGCGCGGGGACGGAGACCGAAGCGGCGCTGCGCGGCTTCGTGACGTCGATCTGCGATGTGCTCGAGGAGAAGTGAATGGACATCTGGGAGTGGATCAACGACGCCACCGAGGAGCTGCGCGAGCAGGGGCAGGGCAGACTGGCGGATCTGGTCGATGACATCTCGACAGCCTGTTGCGACGGTGAGCACGAACGGGTCGAGAGCATCGTGCCCGAAGCGCTGGCGCTGGCGCGGGCGGCCAAGAGCTCCTGGCTCGAGGTGTTCGTGCGGCACTGGCTGCTGCAGAGCCGGGTGCTGCATCGCCACGACGTCAGCCGCGACACCTTGGCTGAAGCCGTGTCGTTGATCGAGCTGACCGGTCGCCCAGAGAATCGCGATTGCCCGCAAAGTGTGTGCGCGGTGCAAGACCTGTGCAGCGCGTACGGCCTGGTGGACGGCACCGGCTACGCCGCTCAACGCCTGGCCGTGACCGCCGAGGCGCTAGCTCGCATCGATCCGAGCTGGCCTTGCTTCGACTGTGTGAGCGCCGAGCGCGCCAGCGCGTTGCTCGATGCGGGGCGCCACCTCGAGGCGCTGGAGTTCGTCGACGGTCAGCTGGCACAGCGTCCAGGCAGCACCACGGGCCTCTCCTGCACGCGCTTTCGCGCGCTGTCTGCGCTGGGCCGTAACCCCGAGGCTGCGCAGGTCGCCGAAGAAATCGATCTCGAAGCCGCAGGCGCCAGCGGCGAGAACAAGAAGGCACTGTTCCAGAGCCTGGCGGCCGCGCGCCAGGGAGATCGCGAGCGCGCGCTCGAGCTCCTGCCCGCCTTCACGGCGCTCGAGCCGGACCACTACGTCGACTGGCTGCGCAGCATCCGCGAGATCGGAACCGGAGACGGCGCGCTCAACAGCTGGCACCTGGAGCGAGCCATCGCAGAGATGCAGCGTGTGCTGACCGGCTACGAGTCCCACTTCACGCTGGCCAAGGTGCACAAGCTGGGGTCGGACCTGGCGCTGCAACGCGGCGCGCGCTTCAGCGCCCGCCGTCACATCGAGGCCGCCCGCGAAACTGCGACGCGGCTGGTGGACCCGGGCTGGCTGAACGCCAAGCTCGAGCGGCTGACGCAGCAGCTTGCCGCCTTGCCGGCGCTCGAGCCCGCCGCGTCCGTCGAAGAGCTGCAAGAGCGCGTGGGCGCGGATCCGGAGCAGGATCTGGAGCTCCTGCGCTGCAGCGGTCTTTCGCAGCCGAGCCTGGCCTGGGCCGAGGCGAAGGCGCTGCGAGCGCTGGGCGCGGAGGAGCAGGCTCAGCAGGTGCTCGAGCGAGCGAGCGAACGCTGGCCCGAGGACGAGGACCTGCGCCAGCACTTGCTGTGGCTCCTGGCGCAGAGCGCTGCGGCGCGCGATGACGCGGCAGAGGCACAGCGCCACTGCCGCGAGCTCCTCGAGCGCAACGCAGAGCATCACGACGCACGCTCGCTGCTGGCGAAGTTGCTGCGCGAAGCCGGCGAGCTGGAGGAGTCGCTCGAGCACCTGAATCGACTGGTCGCCGTGCACGAGCCGGGCAACCTGGACTGGGACCGCATGCTGGTCGCGACGCTCGCTGGCCGCTGGCAAGAGGTGCGTGACTCCGCGGCGCGCCTGAAGTTGCCGGTCGAGCCTGGGGAGGGGCCGATCGACGATCGCTGGGGCGCCTGCCGCATCCGCATGCGCCTGGCCGACGGGCGTGAGCGCGCGTATTTCGCCTGGCGCACGGGTCCGGTCACGGCTCTCGTCGACGAGGTCGTGGAACCCGACGAGGAGCAACATCACGGCGATCGCATCGTGTTCGAGGCCGAGCCGCTCAATCGCGAAGAGCTGGCCGAGTTCGAGGCGAGCAGCGAAGCGGAGCGCCAGCGCCGTCCGCTGGTCGAGTACGGCGCGTTCAAGGTGCTCGAGCCCGGTCGCTATAGCGCGTTCGAGCTCGATGGCTTCAGACCCGAAGAGGAAGCCCTTGCCCAGCTCAAGCAGGAGCTAGAGGCGCTCGGTGTGGTGTGGGAACAGCGCAGCGGCGAGCAGTACCGCCTGCAGGACGACGGCCAGAGCCAGCCGGCCATCTTCGCGTTCCTGGGGTTGCCCAGCACGTGTGAGCCCGAGTCCGCCCACCAGACGCTCTCCCGCGTCACCACCACGCTCGGCTTGCGGCTTGTCTGGCAGCGCCTCGCCGCCGCAGCCGGTGACGACGAGGCAGTGGCGCGGCAGAGCGATCAGGCCGACGCCTGGGGCATCGAGTGAGGCGGGGAGAGCGCTGACTCAGCGCGGCAGGAACGAGAGGTCGTCGAGCCAGATGTCGAACGGCGTGTCCTCCGCGAAAACCATGAATTCGAGCCAGCGGATGCGCCGCGGGTCGAAGTCGACGAGGCCGGATGGCTCGAGCTGGACGAAGTCCGCCCAGGGCGCCGTGACGTGCTGCCAGCCTCCCGCGAGGTCGACGCGTTTCCGGTGCCCGTTGTAACAATTTTCGGCGCAGAACCCGCCGAGCTTGCGTTCCTGCGTGTCGATCATCTGAAACCCGACGTAGAGGGTTCCCTTGCCCTTGGCCCAGAACTCGATGCCCTTGTAGACCGTCGCGTCGTAGCAGGCGCCTGACGCGACGTTGGTCCCGACGACCACTCCCCACGTCTCGAACTTGGGTCCAGTGATGTGGAGTGCTCGGCGGCTGTTGCCGCGCCGGCCCGGTATCGCGCTCGGGAACAGCGGCACGTTGGCGAGCGACTGGCCTGTGCCGGTGCCGTCGTCGAACGCGGCCCACTCGCCGCCGCGACCGTTACGTGGGAGCAGCCGGAAGTCGTGCTGCTCCCAGTCGTCGATCATCGGATCATCGCCTCGTGCGACGATGACTTCGGGGCACGGCGGCAAGGCCTTTGGCAGTGCAGTGATCGCGGGGGCCTTGGGCGGCGACTCTTCCGCGACGACGATGGGCTCCGCGGGGCGCGAGCGACCAAAGTAGATCGCCGAAGCACCGAGCCCGAGTGCCGCGGCCGCCAGTGCCGCTGCGGCGAGTGTTCGCCAGCGCCTGGGGGCGGACTGCAGCTCTGCCAGACCGCGCTCGAGGGTTCGACTCCGCGCCTCTTCCTTCGGCACGTCGAGGCGCGCCGAGCGCAGCAGCTGGTGGGCGAGCTCGGCCTCGCGCGAGTCGGAGTAGTCCGAGTCGTTCATCGTGCCACCTCGAAACGTTCTCGGGCTGCGAGTCGCGCGACAGCGGCACGAAACTGCTCGCGCGCGCTCTTCAGACGAGAGGCCACCGTACCGGCGGGGATCCCGAGGATCTCCGCGATTTCTGGCGAGCGCAGCTCCTCGAGATCGGCGAGGACGAACACGGCGCGAAGCTCCTCGCTCATGCCCTCGAGGATCCGCTGCAGCTGGGCGCGCGCGGCGACTAGCTGACTGAGCTCTTCCGGGTCCAGGTTCAACGCGGCGCGATCCTCGAAGCTGGGCTCCGGATCCTCGGGCCGGCGGCCTGCGCTCCGTCGCCGAGTCGCGGCTACCCGTGCGCTGGTTCCGAACAAGAAAGCGCGCTCGTGATCCGGCGCAATGTCGTCCAGCCGGCGGGCCCCGATCAAGAAGACTTCCTGAGCCGCGTCGTCGACGTCTGCTGCCGCCACCCCGAGTCGCCGCAGCGAGCGCCAGACGAAGTCGAAGTGCTCGCGCATCATGCGGCGGAAGCGCTGTGCGCGAATCCCCTCTTTTGGAAGCGAGGCGTCCAAGATCGTGGCCGACGAGAACACATCGTCACGATTGCCGGAAGATCCAGAATCGATCGGAAAAAGTTGCGTTTCGATTTTCAAATGAGCGCGACGCAAAGCGGTCATGAATGTGCAGGGGACTTCGTCAAGAGAAGTCGTCCCGTTCGTTCCGAGGGCGACAGCTCCCTGCGTTCAATTTTCGGGGCTCGACAATGCTTCACCATTCCTGCCGTGCCGTGATCTTTCTCGCGCTCGCCGGCGCTGGCTGCGCAGCCGAAGACGAGCCTGCCGACCGCGCCGGCAGCGGCCCGGCTGCGCTCTGCCCGGCTGCTGAGCTGGCCGCGAATCCTGCACCGCTGCGGCGCCTGACGCGGTTCGAGTACGGTCGCAGCGTTCAGGCGCTGACCGGGGCCGATCCCTCGATCGCGGACGGCCTGCCACCCGACGAGGAGAGCCTCGGCTTCCTGAACAACGCGGATGCTTACAGCGTCTCGTCACTGCACGTGACGAAGTATCTCGAGCTCGCCGAACGGATCGCGGAGGGCTTCGTGCTCGAGCTCGGCGATTCCGATCCCGCGGCGTTCATCGGGGAGTTTGGGCTGAAGGCGTGGCGCCGTCCGCTCTCGGACGACGAGCTAGAGGCCATGCACGCGCTTCATGAGGCCACGGATCTGAGCGCGGTCGTGGCCGCCATGCTGCAGGCTCCGCAATTCCTGTATCGGCCCGAGCCGCCCAGCGCCGACGACTACGCGTTCGCCACGCGGCTCTCGTATCTGATTGTCGCCTCGACGCCGGACGCGGAGCTCCTGGCAGCCGCCGCTGACGGCTCGCTCTCGACGGCCGCGGGGCTCGAGCTCGCGACCGAGCGCCTCCTGGCCGATCCGCGCGCGCTCGAAGCGTTCAGTCACTTCTTGAGTCAATGGTGGGACCTCGGAGCGCTGCCCACGATCGAGAAGGATCGCACGCTCTATCGCTCCTGGACGAGCGACACGCCGGCCGCCCTCGCCGAAGAGACGCGGCTGTTCGTGGCGGACGTCTGGGGCGCGACGTCCAGCCTCGAAGCGCTGCTCAGCGCGCCGTTTTCGTACGTCGATGCTCGGCTGGCGCTGCTCTACGGCCTGCCGGCACCGAGTGGCTCCGGCTTTCAGCGCGTCGAGCTCGATCCGGCGCGAGCGTCGGGCCTGCTCACGCAGGGCGCGCTGCTCGCTACCCACTCCAAGGCGAACCAGACGTCCCCCGTTCAGCGCGGAGCGTTCGTGCGCACGCGGCTGTTCTGCACCCCGCCTCCGCCCCCGCCTCCGGACATCGTGGTGCGCCCGCCGGCGGTCGATCCTCGGCTGAGCACGCGTGAGCGCTTTGCTCAGCACTCGTCCGACCCGGGTTGTGCGACGTGTCACGAGCTCATGGATCCGATCGGCTTTGCGTTCGAGCACTACGACGCTGTGGGGCGCTATCGTGACGTCGACGGCGGCAAACCGGTCGACGCGCAAGGCGAGCTCGTCGGCACGGATGTCGCCGGTACGTTCGACGGCGTGCCGGAGCTCGGCCAGCGTCTGGTCGCGAGTGAAGACGTGCGCCGCTGCGTGGCGACGCAGTGGTTCCGCTACGCTTTCGGCCGCGGCGAACAGACCGACGCGG
>DATLIL010001095.1:0-12880 GCA_035539475.1 Polyangiaceae bacterium | reverse complement strand
CAGTTGGCGGCGCGGGCGCGCCCTCGGGTGGGACCAGCGGCAGCGGCGGCAGTGCAGCCGGCTCCGCTGGCTCGTCCGGCGGCGGCACTGCCGGTGGGGGAGCCAGTGGAACAGGAGGCGTCGCGGGAATGGCCGGATCTGGTGGCGTCTCCGCGGGCGGCGGCGGCACCGCAGGCGGCGGCGGCACCGCAGGCGGTGGTGCCGGTGGCAGCAGCGGCAGCGGTGGATCCGGTGGTGGCCTGCCCGGGGGCTACCTGGGCACGCCCTTCAAGGCGCTGCAGATCCCCGGGACGATCTTCGCTGCCGACTACGACCGCGGCGGTCCCGGCGTCGCCTACTGTCACGGCAACGAAGCCGACTGCAACGCTGGCGTGGTGACCGGTGACTGGGCTCCCGCCGACACACCCGCTTACCGCGCGCCGATGCCGGCAGACGCCGAGCTCTGCGGTGGCGCCGCCTGCGACGACAACGTCGGGCTTTGCCGCATGAACCCCGCCAAGCCCGACAACACGCTGACCGGCGAGCCCGTCGTGCCGCAGGATCCCTACCTCTGTTACCTCGCGACCACCGAATGGGTGAAGTACACGCTGGAGGTCAGCGAGGCTGGCTCCTACTCCGTCGGCGCCTTCGTGGGCGCTCCCGGCGGCGTCACCATCCGTCTCGATTTCGGCGAGGGCATCACCACCGGCACTTTCTCGGTGCCCGAGAGCTCGACCGCGAGCTGCGCTTGCACGGAGAGCTATCACTCCTGGGCCACGCGCGAAGACCTCGCCACCGTGACCTTCCCTGCTGCCGGCACCTACGTGATGACGTTCACCGTCGTTTCGCAGCAGTTCAACGCGGGTAAGTTCATCTTCACCAAGATGTGAGTCAGACCTACATCGTTGGGCACGGTGCGCCCGCAGAGGGGCTTTTCGCGTGCGTCGCGTTCATGTGATGTTCGTAGGTTGGAGGACTTCGCATGCGCTTTCGATCGCTTCTCGGGTCGGGCTTGGTGTTGGTACTGCTCGCCGTCGCCGGCTGTGGTGGGGACGACGAGAACAACGACGCAGCTCCGACGACAGGCGGTACCGGTGGCAGCAGCGCGAGAGGCGGCAGCGGCGGCTCGGGCGAGGCCGGCGCACAGGGCGGCGATCCGGGAACGACCGAGCCAGTGCAGGTCGACCTGAACGGGTCCGTGCAGAAGGGGCCCTTCGTCGAGGGCTCGAGCGTCCAGGTCTCGACGGTCGACGCGCTGGGCGATCCGACGGGCGACGTCTTCAACACCCAGACCGACGACGACCTCGGCACGTTTTCGCTGAAGCTGACCTACCAGGGTGGCATCTCGATCGAAGGCAACGGCTACTACTACAACGAGGTCCTCGGTGAGCTGTCGGCGTCGGATCTGACGCTGCGTGCGTTCTGCAACGTCAGCACCGACTCCGAGCAGGCGGCTTACGTCAATATCCTCACGCACCTGACCTACGGACGCGTGAAGGCGCTGCTCGAAGCCGGGGGCGAAGGTGCAGGCGGCGCCGGCTCGACTCCAGCGCCCGGAGCCTCCGGGATCCCCGACGAGATCATCGCGCAAGCCGAGGACGAGCTCAGAGCGTCGCTCGGCGTCGGCGGCCCCGATTTCCGCCCGGCGGTGCACCACAGCGAGATGAACATGGTGGGCGGAGACAACCAGGGTGACGCCTACCTCTTCGCGATCAGCGTGATCTTCACCGAGATCGCGCGGATGAACACCGAGCAGGGCGGCGGTTCGCTCGAGGCGGAGCTGCAGGAGTTGATCAACACCGCGTCCTCCGAGTTCGCCGAGACGGGCATGCTGCCGTCGAGCGTGACGTCCTACATCACGGGGGTGCAGCAATCGCTCGACATCGAGCTGATCATGGACATGCTGCGCGGCAGGCTGCAGGAGGTGAACTCCGGCGGTACGGTGCCAGACCTGCGGCGCGTCTGGGACAGCGACGCCGACGGCGTGGTCGACAACGACGACAACTGCGAACGCGTCGCCAACCCCGAGCAGGACGCGGTCAACGATCTCTGCAGCTACCGGCGCCGGGTGATCGGCGCCACCTACGGCGACGTCGTCCAGATCGCCGACTTCACCAATGACGGCCACCAGGACATTCTCTCGGCTGGCGGCAGTGGCATCAGCGTTCAGGTCGGCGACGGCACGGGCGTGATGACACAGCCCACGGAGGTGGTCAGCGCGCTGCAGGGCGGCGTGTTCAACGCCTTCCCGAACTTCCTGCGACCCACCGTGCGCGACCTGAACGACGACGGCAATCTGGATCTCGTCGTCAACGGCGGTGAGGGTAACGGACGGACGGCCGTCTACTGGGGCGACGGCAGCGGTGCCTTCTCGGAGCCGACCATGGTGGTGTCCACGCCGATCCCCTACGACGTCGGCAGCGTGAGCACGCTGCTCCACTACGCCGTGCTCGACGTGAACGCCGATGCTCTGCCCGATTTCGTCGGCAGCATCGGTAGCCCCGAGGGCAACGGGCTGAGCGAGCTCTACGTGCTCTTCAATCAGGGCGACGACAGCTGGGGCGGGGCGCTGCCGATCACGCTGCCCGATGCGGTAAAGATCGGTGGTCTCGCCAGCGCCGACCTCGACGGCGACGGCAACGAGGATCTGGTCGTCAGCTCGTACCAGTTCGGCAGCTCGGCGGGCGGCCTCTATCTGCTGTGGGGCAACGGCGCCAGCAGCGAGCCCTACTTCACGGTCGATCCGGCAGTGACGAGCGCCGGCGCCAACCCGGGTGAAGTCGTGATCGGCGACGTCGTCGGCAACGCGGAGCTCGACCTCGTCGTCGGCGGCATCGGGCTGAGGATCTTCAGCGGCGACGGCAGCCGCGTACTCGGCACGCCGATCGAGCCCGCCGGGATCGCGGAGGGGCAGATGGCGATCGGCGACGTCAGCGGCGATGGCCTGAACGACATCGTTCTGGCTGGCTTCAACGGTATCGGCGCGCTACTGGGCGACGGCTCGAACTTCACCGCGGCGACCGCCATCTCCGTCGGCAGCCAGGCCGATGTCAAGACGCTCGCCACGGGCGATCTCAACGGCGACGCCAAGGTCGACGCGGTGGTCAAGCTCACGTCCTACGCGAGTCTGCCGTTCGACTGCGCGGCGTACCTGATCAACCCGCAATAGCCAGCAGGCGGGGTGCGCACCGGCAAAAGCTGCTAGCTTTGGCCCGTGGATCTGCGCACCCGCACCTCGCTGTTCTGCGGCGTTCTCGCGCTGGCGATCGCGGTCAGCGTGCTCTTGCGCAGCCGGCCGCGGCGAGCCCAGGTCTTCTTCGCGCTGCTCGCCGGCGACATCGGCTTCTGGTACCTGGCGCAGTGGCTGTACCACGTGTGGCGCAGCGACCTGTGGGCGCGCTTCACGGTGGTGCTGGCCGTGCTGTTGCCGCAGTTCGCCTTGCATCTGTTCGACGCCATCGGACCGAAGAGCGGAAAGCCCTCGGTGCTGCTACGCGTCGCCTTTGGCCTGATGGTGCCGCTCCTGGTGCTGTCGCTGACGCATCACACTCACGGCGTGGTGCGCGGTGCCGTCTTCCTCTACGTGTTCGGACTGCTTGCGGCGGGGCTGTGGTCGCTGGCGCTGCGCGGCGAGGGCAGCGGTTCACGCGCCACGCAGCGGCGCGTGCGCTTCCTGGTCTTCATCGGTGCGCTCGCCGCCGTCTTCAGTCTGGCCGACTTGTTCCCGTGGTTCATTGGCGCGCCGTTGCCGCCGGTGAGCGCCGTGTTCAGCATCGTCTTCCTGTTCGCGCTATCCGAGTCGCTGATCCGCCAGCGCCTGGTCGACCTGTACGACATCCTGGCGCAGCTCCTGATCTCGACCGCGCTGGCCTTCGCGCTGGCCGGCATCTTCTACGTCTTCGTCAAGCTGTTCGGCGGCTTCGACACCGTGTACCTCGGCGCGATCCTCGCTGCCATCGTCATCCTGGTGCTGTTCGAGCCTCTGCGCGATCAGGTGGAGGGCTACACGCACCGCGTCTTCTTGCGCGAGCGCGTCGACCTGGAGCGCGCGGTCTCACGGGCGCGCGCCAACCTGGTGCACACGCTCCAGGTCGGCGAGATGCAGGCGGTGGTGATGACGGCGCTCGAGTCGTCGCACCGCGCCACCGGCGCCACGCTCTACCTGCGTGATCCCCTCGGCTCGGATCTGCTCGCGGCCTCGAGCTTCGGGCCGATCGTGCCGCCGCGCATCGACGTGGCGGCGATAGGTCCGTTGTTCGAGCGTCTCGAGCGCAGCCCGTCACTCTCTTTCGAGGAGGTGGCGCACAGCCTGGCCGAGAGCCGGCGCAGCGCTGACACGCGCGCGGTCGACGCGGGCGAGCGCCTGCTCTCGGCGGCCGAGCTGTTCGGCCCGCTGAAGCAGGGATTGTGCCTGGCGATCCGCGGTGAGGGCCGCGAGATCGTCGGCCTGCTGCTGGTGATGGATGACCGCGTGCGCGACGCCTTCTCGCTCGACGACGTCGCGCTGCTCGAGTCGCTGGCCGTACAGGTGGGCGTGGTGATCGGCAACTCCGAGCAGTACAAGCGCTTGCAGGAGCGCGATCGCCTGGCCGTGCTCGGGCAGATGGCCGCCGGCCTGGCGCACGAGGTCAAGAACCCGCTGGGCGCGATCAAGGGCGCGGCGCAGCTGCTCAGCGAGGACCGCGAGCTGACGAAGGATCCGGAGCGCGAATTCATCGACATCATCCTGGAGGAAGTGGAACGCCTCGATCGCGTCGTCGGCTCCGTGCTCGACTACGCGCGCCCCAGCAAGGGCGACCCCGGCGCGGTGGACGTGAACGCAGTGGTGCGGCGCACGCTGCGCGTGCTGGCTTCCGACCGCGGCGAGGTGCCCGACGTGGCCACGGATCTGGCCGACGAGCTTCCGCCGGCGCGCGCGGACGCCGAGCATCTGCGTCAGGTGCTGCTCAACCTGATCCGCAACGCCGTTCAGGCCATGGGTGGGCGAGGGACGATACAGATCGCGACGCGCAGTCGCGAGGAGCGGCCGGCGGGAGCTCCGGCCAAGGACACCAAGCGTTGGGTCGAGGTCGCCGTGCGCGACCACGGACCCGGTATCGCGCCGCAGGTGCTCAAGAACCTGTTCGTGCCGTTCTTCACCACCAAGGAACGCGGCACGGGCCTCGGGCTGGCGATCAGCCAGCGCGTGGTTGCCGACATGGGCGGGCGGATCGAGGTTTCGACGCGGCCGGGTGCCGGCGCCACCTTCACCGTGCTCTTGCCCGTGTCCATTGATTCGCTCGCCGGCGACTCCGTGCGCGAGTCGAGCAAGGTGCTCGCCGCGGCGGCCGACGCCTGAGGAGAGTCTGAAAGCCGCGCGGCCGGCTGGTCACGACTACGCCCGCTTGCCCGGGTGCGCGGCCTGGGCCTATGGTTAAGAGCCCAACGAGTCAGGACGACGATCTCTGTGTCTCAGCGTGGTGAAACGACCGGATCGAAACCAGGGACCCTTGCCCTGCGCTTCATCTCGGGCAAGTACCAGGGCGGCGAGTTTCCGCTGCAAGACAACCAGGCGGTCGTGATCGGGCGCTCGAGCGATCTCGACATGGTGCTGGTCGAGGAGCTCGTGTCGCGGCGGCACGCTTCGATCGTCGTCCACGGCGGCGTGGTCACGATCGAGGATCTCGGCTCGACCAACGGCACGTTCGTCAACGGCGAGCGGATCCAGAAGGCCACGTTGCGCGAGGGCGATCGCGTGCTGATCGGGACCAGCATCCTCAAGGTCGTCGTTGCCAGTGCCGACGCCGACGCGCCCAGGTCGTCGTTGGCCGAGAAGGTGACCCAGAAGCAGGACGTACGGCGGACCGCCGACGAGCCGCCGCGCATGTCGGGTGCGCTGGAGGAGATCCCTCTGCCCGATCTGCTGCAGCTGTTCGGCACTTCGAAAAAGTCCGGCGTGCTCGTGTTGAACAGCGGCGGTCGCGTCGGCAGGATCGTGCTGCTTCATGGCACGATCAGGCACGCCGGCATCGCCGGACCGGTGCCCGTCGCGCCGCTCAAGGCCGTCTACCGCATGCTCGATTGGCGGCAGGGCAGCTTCGAGCTCGAGCCGCCTGATTTCGATCCGGTAGCCGATCCCATCGACGCGACCGCACAGGAGGTGCTGATGGAAGGCATCCGTCAGCAGGACGAGCTCAACGCTCTGCGCGCCAGGTTGCCGGCAATCAATCGGCGGCTGGAGCTTCGTCGTCCGCTCGCCGCCTCGCTAGCTGACTTGCCGCCTCAGGATCTCGAAGTCCTGCAGCTGGCGATCAACTCGCGCAGCCTGACCGAGGTCTTCGACCGGGCTTCGGGCACTGATCTCGACACCGCGAGCTCGCTGGAACGGCTGATCAAGGGCGGCTACTTGCAGCCAGCCTGATCAGCCGCTCCTTGCGGCACACGCGGCGCTCAGTGGCCGTGGCCGTCGTCTTCTTTGTGGGCCGGAGGCGGCGCGGCCGGACGAAGCGCGGAGCCGGCGGCGGGCGGCGGGGGCGCGCTGCCACGCAGCTTCTGCTCCAGGTCGCGCAGCTGCTTCTTCAGATCGGCGTCGCGCTCGGTCAGCGAGGCCTGGCGCACGACGTCACGCAGCGTCAGCCACTTCTCGCGCAGCGGCACCAGGCGCTGGACCTCGCCGAACGCCTGCTTGCGCACGTCGAGCGTGCCCTGCTGCAGGAACGAGCCGAGGTAGCGGGCAGCCGAGCGCGCGGTGCGCTCGTAGCTCGACACGAGCTTGGTCGCGGGATCTTCCTTGCGCGCCGGAGCAGCGCTGGCGAGTGCACCCGCCGAACCGCTGGCCTTCGGCGCCACTGCCTTCTTGGCCGCCGAGGCGATCGTCTTGGGAGCGGCAGCCGGGAGCCCACCGGGCTTGGCGCTTCCAGCACCGGCTGCGGTGGCGACGATGTTGGCGGCGCGCAGCTTCTCGACCACGGCCTCCGAGGCCAGGATCAATTCGCCAGCAGCCGTGAGAGCAGCCGGGCTCTTGTCGAGCTTGGCCGCGTACTCCTTGACCTTGGCCAGGGCGCCTTCGGCCTTCTTGCAGGCTTCGAGATCGGCGGGCTCCTTCAGCAGCGCCTCGCACGACTCGAGATCGATGCGCTCCCAACGACGCTTCCAGTCGTTGATGGCGCGCTCGAGGCGCTTGCCGTCGGCGTTGGGGTCAACAACGGCTGAAGCGGAAGGCGCCGGAACATTCTCCGGGGTCGCCTCCTTCTTCTTGGAGCAGGCGTTCACCGACAAGGTGAGGAGCCCAGCCGCAGCCAGAGTGGTGAGGAAACGAGAGTGAAACGAGAAAGCCTGGTTCATTGGTAGAGACCTCGCCACGCGGGATCGTAGAAGCCGAAAGTGGCCGTGACCTGCCGCATGAAATCAAGGACGCTCTTATAGTTCGTTGCGCGCACAGAGTATTCCCGACTTGTTTCGACCGGTTGGCCGGCGCAGGTGGTTGTGCCTTCCGGGCAGGCCGTGTCGTCGACGTAGCGGGCCACGGTGAGCTCACCACTGACCGGATCAACCGCTGTGATTTCATAGGCTTGCGCGGTCAGGGTGTTCATCCACTCGAGCACGCGGGCGGCAATACCGCGCTCCACCGTCTTGCCCGCCAAAGTCTCCGTGCCGTAGCGATGGGCGACGTAGAGCTGGCCGCTCAAGGGGTCTCGCCAGGCGATGCGCTCGGCGGCGGGGATCTGCGGGTCGGCGTCGCTGCCCACCACCCACAGCCGCATCATGTCCACCCAGTCCATCTTCCAGTTGTCCGGCAAGTACGCGAGCGACCAGAAGATGATGAACTTCTGCACCTCCCAGCCGACCTCGGGATCGAGCGCGATCGACGCTTCCGGCGCAGAGCCGAGATCGACGTCGCCCTCGTTGTAGCCAGCGCAGGAGTTGCCGCTCGAGCCGGGCCAGCACTCGACGATGCCGCTCTGCGGCCACCACAGGCGATAACCGAGCGGCCTGGACGGGTTGTTGTCGTCGTCACGCAAGACCGCGATGGTGCCGGGGGTCGAGCTCCGGCCCGCAGCGCGCCAGCCCAGTAGATCGGCGTCCTGCGTCAGCGAGTTGGCTACCAGGCGGCGCACGCCGTCGGGGAACAGCGTGGCCATGCTGACGTTGCGATAACGCGCGTCGGAGAGGTCCTCACGGAACTGATCGACCAGGCTGCTGGATGCCTCGGTGAGCAGCTCGATGACCTGCGTCTTGTCGTAGTAGGAGCCAGCGAACAGCTGGTAATCGGAGGCCCAGTAGCCCTTGGTGCCGTCCAGGCCGTTGTAGAGCGGACGTCCGCCGAGCCAGACGTTGGCGCCGATGCCCGTCGAGCCGTCGGGCACCATCAGGCTCACCGGCTCTTGCGGCGTCAGGATCTGATCGAGCGAGCGCAGCACGCCGAAGCCGCCGACCGCCGCGTCCGCCGAGCGGAAATGTCCGCCAGCCGACGGACGCGTCAGCACGCGCACGAAGTGATCGAAGGTGAGGCCGGTGGCCAGGGCCGGGCCGCGCAGGGCGCCGTCTGACTCCGGGTCGTTGAGGAAGGCCTCGATCGCGCCCGAGCCCGAGTAGATCTCGTGCAGGAAGGCGTAGCCCTTGTAGAGGTTCTTCAGCTTGTCGAGGAAGCGCCCGTAGGAGCGGTTGATCGCACGCGTCAGCGTGAAGCCCGTGCGGCCACGCCTGTAGTTGTCCCACAGGTGCCGGTCTTCGTACTCGCTGATGTAGAACAGCGTCTGCTCGTAAGCGTCGGCGCCGTTGTCGTTACGGTGTACGGCCGTGTTGCTGTAGTCGGCGTACTCGTCCGAGCCGAACATGTAGGGCCGGCGCACGCGGCCCATGGCGTCGAACTTGCGCGGCTGGCCGCTGAAGGTACCGACCTGGACGAAGCCGGGCGAGGCCAGCTCGAGATCGCTGAACGAGACGTGGTCGAGCGGCGGCCCTTCGCAGGTCGTGCCGTTCACGATCCTGCCGTCGAGCTCGGGGCTGAAGTTGCCGTTCTGGTCGAAATCCCAGTCTGCCGGCGGGTCGATGTTGGCCTCGCTGCAGTTGCGGATCAGGCCGAGCTCCTCCTGCAGGCGCGAGTAGTGGATCAGCGTGCTGCCGCCGTACCAGGGGCCACCGATGCCGCCGAAGGAGTCGAGCCGGTCTTGCAGGATGTCACCGGCGCGAGTGCAGCTACGCCCGCCGTCGCCGGGGGGGCAGGCCGCGGCGGGATCGTCCCAGATGTCGGTGACGTCGGCGTAGGCAAAGCGGATCGCCGCGCGATCGTAGGGGCCGATGTCGAGCATCTCCTGCGTGAGATCACCCGGGTAGTCCATCACGCTGGTCTGCTGCCAGGAGTAGATCATCCCGTCGCGCTCGGTGTCGGTCACCGGGTCACGCCAGCGCGGACCGACGCAGTCCCTGCCGTCGTTCGTCGGCTGGTCGCAGTACGCTGTCTCCTCGCCGTCGCGCGTGCGCAGCTGCCAGTACTGTGGCCGGTAGTTGATCGCGTCGAACGAGGAGGTGAAGACGTGGCGCAGGCCCATCGAGTGGCCCATCTCGTGCGCCAGCACGCCGTGCGTGATGCGGCGGCGGATGTAGTCGCGCCACTTCTCGTTGCGGTCGTAGATGGCCTTGGCGTCGGCCTGAACGCCCTCCGTGTTGGGGTCGGCGTCGGCCAACGGGAACTTGAACTCCAGCACGCGGCCCAGGTCCACCACGCTCGACGGCTCCGGCGCCTCCAGCATGCAGCGGCCCTTCTCGGCCATTTCGAGGTGCTGACGGCGCTCGAGCTCGGTCTTGAAGCGGAAAAAGTTGCCACGCAGGGGCGAGACGCGGTCGAGCGTCATGTCGTCGAGCGCCACGTTGACGGGCGCGCTGCCGAGCTCCTTGTACGGCTCGGTCACGAGCGCGCTCTCGATGCCGCTCGCCTTGGCCAGCTCCAGGCGTTGCTGCACGCCGGTGTCGCCGTGGCCGAGCGCGTTTTCACCGAAGCGCTGGTTCGTCTGCTGAATCGCCCACTGGACCATCGAGCGCTGGTCGAGCTTGGGCGGCTTCACGGCCTGGTCCGGCATCAGCGAGCGATCGAGCGCGAGCAACCGGTCCTCCGCCTCGTCGTTCGACATGATCGGCGGCGACAACCAGCCCGGGCTGAAGCGGTCGCGCACGGCCACGCCGGAGCTCACGAAGTTGCCGGAGACGACGTCCTGGTTGGTGAGCTCGCCGTTGTACCAGCGCAGCATGTCCACCATGGTCTGCGACTGCATGTCGGTGACCGCGTTCCAGACGTTGATGCTGGCGGCCACGACCTCACCCGTCAGCGGGTCCACGGCGTCGGCCAGGATACCCCAGGGCGACGGCACCTGCGGATCCTCGATGATGTTGATGATGTTGTAACGGAGGTCACCGACGCGCGCGAGCAGGCCCGGCGTGCCGCAGGCGGCGTGATCACCGGTCTCGACCGGGTTGTGGCAGAAGACGAAGATCTCGGGCACGGCGTTGAGCGCGTCCTCCAGCCCAATCGGGTATTCGGCCTTGCAAGCGGCGATCAGGTCCGGCGACAGGTTGCCGCCCGTCTTCAGGCACTCGGTGTAGCGCGAGGTCTGCACCGCGTGCCGCAGGGCGCTGTCCCACTCGGAGGTGACGTCGCGCGAGGTCTCCCACAACGTCGGGTCGTTGTCGGGGCCGTAATACATGGGGATCGTCCGCGTCTCGCGCTGGCGGTACGGGATGGTGCAGGCCTGGCTGAAGCGATCACAGCGTGAGCCCACGCCCGCGGCCGCGCATTCGTCCTGCGTGCCGTCGAAGGGATTGGCGTCGATCGTGGGGTCGCCGTCGGCGTAGGTCGTGTCGGCCGTGTTGCAGGGGATGAGGTTGCCCGCCTCGTCGCGCGCGTGGCTCTGCTCCCAGATGTTGTGACGGGATGCGAAGCGGTACCACTTGTCGTCGACGATGCCGTAGTTGCGGTCGTAGCCGAGACGCGTGGCGGTAGTGAACATGCCGAACATGTCCATGCGCGTACCGTCCCAGTGCACCGGCTCGTAGTCGGTGTCGGTCACCTTCTTGAACGAAAGACGAAGCTTCACCTCGGCGGGGTTGCAGTTGCCGTCGGGGAACGAGCCGCCGAAGATGTCGGCCGAGAAGGTGCAGGCGGTGAAGGAGCCGAAGGGGGTGTCGAGCAGCTGGGGCGTGGCGTAGACCTTGTTGGTCACGTCGAAGTAGCCGTCTTCCGGGCTGAAGTAGGCGCGATCCGGGTTGGAGGGATCGTCGACGAAGTAAGAGATCGGCTCGTAGAGCAGGGGATTGTCGGTGTAGAGCCTGAGCGCTGCGAGCGTGTCGAGCTCGTAGGCGCTGGTGATCAGGTTCTGCGACCAGTCGACGCGCATGAACTCGCGCTCGTACCAGGGGCGGTCGCTGGAGTTCTCCTCGACGACGTTGAGCTCCTCACCGGTCTGCGGGTTGTAGCTGCGCCGGATGTCGAAGTGCGACTGGACGCGGAAGGCCGCCACGATCTGACCCTCGGTGCCCTCCTCGACGGCGCCGCTCGTGCCGTCGACGCGGTCGTACGCCAGGCGCGCGAGCAGCGCATCCTCCGCTACCTCCCAGCGTATGCGGACCAGCGTCTGCGCGTAGCTCGCGGTGAACAGACCTCCCTGCGCGGCGCCGAAGTCGACGTCGACCACCGTCGGGCGGTAGTAGAACTCGGGATCATCGGCTCCTTCGGCGAGCTTGCCGACGAAGAACGACTTCTGCAGCGCGTTGGGCTGCACGCGATTGATCGGCGCCCGCTCTTCGGCACACGCTCCGAGGAGCGGCACGGAGAGCGACAGGGCCAAAGACAAAGAACGCACGCGAGGCTTGCTGAGCGAAGGCATGGCAATCCAATCCCTTTTCGCGAGGTGACCGCGCCGAGACGATAGCGCGACTCACAGCCGCGGGCTCGCCCGCCGAACAGTCACTGTGGCGGGCTCGGTCACGAATGCACAATCGGCCGAATTTTATCTGTTTCCGGCTTGGTCCGGACGCCCGTGGCACGCGCATGGGGTTCGGCGGTCCGAGCCCCGAGCGCCGAGCGGTCATATTCAATCAGGGACGTGCGCGAAACGAAGTCGGCGCCGCTGGCGACGCCTGCTCGGCTTGAGACACGAGATCGGCGGCGGCAGGAGACTGAAACGGACTCGTCAGGTCCAGTGTCCGGCCTTGAGGGCCGCCGGATCGTACTCGCGGATACGGGGACCCAAGGATTCGCGAAACACCTGTTCGTCGTCCATGTCGACGTCGCGCTCGGGGAAGCCCTTGGCGACTTCCATCGAGACGGCGAGGATGCGCAGGAACGTCGCGAAGGTCGAAGCGCACAGGCGCGGCTTCCAGTTGTCGGTACCGCTCATCGCGGTGAAAACGGGACAGTCGCCCTCTGCGTCGGGGCTCGACGTGTCGAGGAAGTACGGATCGCCGAGCAGCGCGCTGTGCGCGATGATGATCCAGCTCGAACGAAAGCCGGTGGCCGACGGCCCCGTGCGGGTTTCGAGGGTCTCGCTCAGGGCGAAGCCGCGCTGCTCCTCCAGCAGCTTCTCCGACGGGATGAGCCGCACGCGCTCGGCGGGCGTGCGCGTTTCCACGTCGAGCGGATCCGCCGCGAGCAGGAATTCGCGGTAGCGACGCGGCAGCTTGAGCTTGGCGCGCAGCGCATCGACGGTAGCGGGAGTCGCCTTGCCGAAGTTCGCGGGGACGCGCCGGCGAGAGAAGGACTCCTTCAAGGATGAGAGGGACTCAGCGAGATCGCTATCCAAGCTGGGGCTCCACGAGGAGGCTCGGTCCGCTGGCCGGAGGGAGCTACCGGGCACTTTCGTGCCGGCCGAGGCAATTGTGTCACTTTTCATACCCGCCCGCCGGGTAAAGGCAAGCAGGACGGCGAGGT